>DATKKX010000353.1:0-7138 GCA_035542775.1 Phycisphaerae bacterium
CGCGGCGGCTCGGCGGTAAGCACTGCCCTGGCGGTCGCGGACCACGGCCTGGCGGTGAGCAACTCCAGCGCCAATGCCAATGGGATCCATGGCGGATTGGCGCACGCCGATAGCAGCAGTGTTGCCGCGACTGTCGGCGGAACGGCCCTGAGCAACAGCCTGGCCGACGCGGGAGCCGGCCGTGGCGGCATCGCCATCAGCCGATCGTCCTCGCTGGCCTTGAGCCGATACGGCATCGCCACCAGTGACAGCGTGGCGCGATCCCGGAGCATATGGGGCGGCCGCGCCGAGGCCGCCAGCGACTCGACCTCCGACACCATCGGCGGCGTGTCCTCCAGCCGTGTTCACGTGGATGCCCGGGCGCGATGGTACGGCTCGGCCTCCTCCAACGGCCTGGGCGTCAGCATGAGTGGACCGGCTCGAGCAAGTTGCTCGAACGTCCGCGCATCCAGCAGCTCCACTTGGTATGGCTACAGCCGTACCGATGCGGCGAGTGTTGAGGCCCGACCCTGACGGGCTTGCGTCCTCGCTCTGAGAGAGCAGGCCGGAGTCACAAAAGGCGAGCAGGTTATGCGACCGGCTCGCCGGCGGAAAGCGGAACCTTGTGATCGCCAACAGGAGAAGACAGCCATGAAACGGTCAATGAAATCCAGCTTCAGCTTTCGAACCATCAGCGTCCTTCCACTGCGGTCCTCGGAACACAATACTCTTGGACGGAAAACTCGTCGTCCGTGGAGCCTGATCGCGGTCGCCGCTGCAACGGTGTTGTGCGCCGTCTCCATGGCCCGGGCCGGCGAATCCTCGACCAGCGCTTCGGCGGGCTCGACCGGTCGCGGGCCTGGCACCGCGGCGGCGACCGCCCAATACACGGGTGGAGGCCGCGGTTTCACCCAGACCCAGACGCGAAGCGGGCTGGTCAGTCTGGCTCGCGGCATCGCCTATGGCGTTGACGCGAATGGCATCACCCTCTCCGTTAGCAACGCCATCGCCGGACGGTTCGGAGCCGCCATCGCCAGCACGCTCAACATCTCGATCGGTCTTGATGGGAGCGTGTCCACGAGCAGCGGCGTCAGCGTGGCCAACGGCAGTCCGGTCCGCGTCGCCGGTGCCGGCGGGTCTGCTCGAACTGGCAGCGGACCGGCCGTCTCGACCGCCAGCGCGGGCGGCCACACTGCGCCCACTGGTACGGTCCGGGCCAACACGTACTCGCATTCGACCCCCGGCCGGATCATGTCCAGATAATCTGATCGCGCCCCAAGCATGCAGGCTACAGGCCTGCGACGGGTCGCTCGCCGTTTCGTCCGGCGGGCGACTCGCTCTTTTGGGGCCAGCAGCCGACTTACCGGCTTGCCATCGAAGCTTGGATCAGGAATGGCGATCCAGACTCAAATCACCTGCTCGGCGCGGACGGCTTCCGGCAAATGCCACCATCGCCAACCCCACCAGGAAAACGAGCAGATACACCGCCGTCGTCACGTTAAATTGGACCGAGGCCAGTTGCGAATCATCCGTCGGCAAGCCGAACATCTGTCGCAGAACCCGGCCGTCCTGAGGTCTCGACACCCACAGCCCCAGACCATTGTTGGCAATATGCACGAGCATCGCCGGGTAGATCGAGCCGGAGCGCAAGCATATGAAAGCCAGCAGAATGCCCATTAGCGTGACGATGGGGATCTTCTCCAGGTTGATGTGGTACAGCCCGAATATCACGCCCACGAGCACAATCGAGGCCGCCCTGGGAAGCTTGCTTCGCAGACCGGCGAGCAGAAAGCCCCGGAATGCGAGTTCCTCACAGATGCCCGGCAGCAGCGCGAAGACCAGCAGCACGGCGGGCAGAGAACCGCCGCGGAGCAGTTCCATCTGGCGGGCGAACAGTCTCTCCGCCCCGGGGGATGGAGGAAGGTAGGCGTTCTGCACCTGCTCAAGCAAGAGCGAGACCGGGACGATGGAGACCGCGATCAACAGCGCGCCGGCGACCTGCTGCCAGTCGGGGGCGCCCAGCGAGAACGTGCTGCGCATGTCGAGCTTGCGATACCACGCCAGCAGCACCACTGGCGCGGCAAAGATCAGTACCTGGGCCCCGGCCATCACCGCTTTGAACCGCTCACCGCTCGAATCTGCGCCGACCAGGTAGGACTGCCAGTAGAAATTGACCGGGAAGATCAGGGCCAGCATCACCAGAGCCATGGCCGCGGAGGGATACTGCTGCGGCTTGAAGAACCGCCGGCGGAGCAGCGTCTTGTAGCTGCCGACGTCGCCGAACAACACCGCTTCATGGCCGTAGACCTTCGCCGCGACGGCGACGGCGGCTGCCGCGTAAAGACACGTCGACAGCAGCACGATGCTCATCGCCGCCAGGTCGTACCGGCCGAGGAAGAATTCGCGCATCAGGATGACCACATTGGCGACCGGAGCCACCAGCATGAGGCCCTGAAGGTTGATGGTCGGCATGTAGGAAACGACCATCGCTGGAATGATTGCCACCACCATGACCGGCATCATGTAATTCTGGGCTTCCTTGAAGCTGCGGGCGAAGCTGCACACCGCCAGCATGATGCCGCTGAAAAGTACAGCGAACGGGATCATCGCCACCAGGGCCACGGGCGCCGCCGTCTTCAGAAAGCCGATCCGCTGCTTGGCTTCCTGCTCGAGGCGGCGGCGTTGTTCGAGATAGTCTCGTTGCGAGTAGCCGGACGGCATCGAAGAAGCCGCCGCGGTCGCCGAGCTCGCCTGCATCGCCTCTCTTTCACCAGCCCTCGCCGGTTCCAAGGCCGACCGAGCTGCGCTCCGTTCGGTCGCCTCCCGAGTGGCGGCAGTGTTTTCGATCAGACTTTCCACCGCCGCGGCCTCCGCTTTGCGAGCCGCTTGCGACGGCCAAGCCACCAGCTCGTCCATCCGGCTGAAGTGTACCATGGCGGTCATCGAGCCCAGATTCAGCACCGTACTGATCATCGCGATGGTGACGATGACGCCAAACTTGCCGGCGACGATCTGCCCGACCGGCACTGGTGATGCTGCCAGCGTCTCCAGCGTCCCTCGTTCGCGCTCGCCGGCGGTCAGGTCAATGGCCGGATACATCGCCCCCGTCACCGTCATGGTGACGAGGAGGAATGGTATCACCATCGCCAGGATCTTGGCGAATTGCTGGTCCGGACCGGCCGTGGAGATGCTGTTGGACACCAGCGGCGTCAGCAGCCGGTCTCCTTGTGGCAGATGTGAAAGCCGAGACCGGACGATCCGCTCGGACTCATTGCTCAGGATGCGGGCGAGCTGGCCGTAAACGAACTCCGACCGCGGATCGGTGTCGCAGTAGATGAGCTGGACGACACGATTGGTCGTGTCTGCGGGGCGTTCGGGGTCGGGCGGTGGCTCAATGAGAACGCCGAGATGACACTTCTGCTGCGAAACCAAGTCCCAGAGCGACTGGCCGGCGTTGGTGACAACGATGTTCACCTGGCTGGCCCGCAAGTGAGCCTGCAGGCTGGAATCCTGCTCGGTCTTTTCCTGCCCGGCGGCTTCGGCCGCCTGTTTGTACTGCTCTTCCTGCGCCTGCCGCTCGGCATCCTCTCGCCGCAGCACGCCTTCGAGCCAGGCCCGATGCCGCTCGGACGGCACGCAGACCGAGTACTGCTCCGACTGGCGACGCCCTGTCTCCATCCGCAGGGCCTCGACCAGCACCACCATGAGAGCCGGATAAAGAACAATCGGCACGAGGATCATGGCGATCAGCGTGCGCTTGTCGCGCAGGGTATCTATCAGCTCCTTGCGATAGACCACCCAGATCCGGCGATAGCGATGCATCAGGAAAGCTCTCAGCAATCAGCATTCAGCAATCAGCTACCCGCATCCAGCGCTTGGCTGAAACCTGAACGCTGACTGCTGACCGCATCTCTTAGCACATGTTGCTCCTGTCCGCACAGCTTCAGGAAGATCTCGCTGAGTCGGCGGACGCCGGTCTTCTCCCGCATCGCCTCCAGATCGCCCTCGCCGATGAGCCTGCCCTCGTGAAGCAAACCGAAGCGACCGCACACCGTCTCGGCATCGTCCAGGTAATGCGTGGAGAGAATAATCGCCTTTCCTCTGGCACCTTCCGCGCGGATGAAATCGAGCACGATCCGGTTGGTCAGGACATCCAGCCCCAGCGTGGGCTCGTCCATGATCAGGATCGGCGGATCACCCATCAGCGCCCGAGCGATATTGGTCCGCTGCCGCTGCCCGGTGGACAGTCCTCCGCAGCGAAGATCGGCGAACTCTCGCATGTCCAGCCAATCGACGAGTACCTCCATGCGCCGGTCGATCGCCGCTCGGTCCATGCCGACCAGCTCACCGAAATAGCGCAGCATTTCGCGCGGGCTGAGCCGGTGGTACAAACCGGTGCCGGCGGTGAGGTAGCCCAGAAATCGCTTGGCCGCCTCGCGTTGCGCTCGGATGTCCTGGCCGTTGAGCCGGGCGGTTCCTGAAGTGGGCGCCAGGAGCCCGCCGATCATCCGCAGGGTCGTGGTCTTGCCCGCTCCGTTGGGCCCCAGCAGGCCGAAGATTTCCCCCGGCTCGACGCGGAAGGACAGCCCATCGACCGCTCGCTTCTCTCCGCCGTCGGTGGTAGGAAAAACCTTGGTAAGCTCGCTGACTTCGATCATTCGCGACGTACTGTACGCGTTTGATGGAGGGACGCAACTGATGGAGGGCGTCAACGGTCGACCATCCTTGTCAGCTTGCCTGAGGAGGAGCCGAGGACTGAACGTTGAATGCTGGGTGCTGACGGCCGAACGCTATAATGCCGTCCATGAAACGGAGCCAGGTCGATCGCGTGACACCGTCGCTGATTGAGATGCCGGAGGTGCGCACGGCCCGCGTGGCCACGGTGGCCCTGCTTCAGCTGGTCGACAAGCTGTACAGTTACCGTATCCCGGAAGAGTTGCAGGAGGTCGTTGCTGCGGGGATGCGGATTACCGTTCCTTTCAGCCGGACGGACCGGCCGGTGCCGGCATTCTGCATCGACGTGAGCGAGCGGCCGTGGGATTCGACGCTCAAGCCGGTCATCGCCCCGATCGACGAGCAGCCGCTGTTGTCGCCGAAGATGCTCGAACTGGGTCGCTGGATCGCGCGTTATTATGCCGCGCCGCTGGGCCGGACGCTGGACCTGATGGTCCCCGCGGCGGCCAAGCGGCAGGCGGGCTGGAAGAAGGTCCGCCGCGCAGTCCTCCTGCCGGGCAAAGACGGTGCCGGAGAGAAACTCACAGCCAAGCAAGCTGCTGTGCTGTCGGCCCTGGCTGGCGCCGGAGGCTCACTGGCCGTCGCCGAATGTGCCGCCGCGGCACAAAGCGGGCTGGGCGTCATTCAATCGCTTGCTCGAAAGGGGTTCATCGCCATCGAGACATGCCTCGAGCCGGTCTTGCCCAAGGAGGCCGCAGTCGAGCGGCGTGAGCCGACATACGAGTTGAACGCTGATCAGAAAGCGGCCATCGCGCAAATGTCCAAGGCGGTTGCCGCCCGGCGATTCTCCGTGCAGGTGTTGTTCGGCGTAACCGGCAGCGGCAAGACCGAGTGCTACGTGGCGACCATCCGACAGGCCCTGGCCGCGAGCCGCCAAGCGATCATGCTGGTGCCCGAGATTGCGCTGACCACGCAGACGGTTCAGAGGCTGCAAGCCCGGTTCGACCGCGTCGCCACCGTTCACAGCGGGATGAGCGAAGTGGAGCGATCACGGACCTGGGCGGCCGTTGCCGCGGGGCGGATACCTGTGGTGATCGGCACGCGGAGCGCGGTCTTCGCGCCGTGTCCGAACCTGGGCGTGATTGTCGTGGATGAAGAGGCCGAGGCCAGCTACAAGAACCAAGCCTCGCCGCGATATCACACTCGCGACATAGCAGTCAAGCGGGCCCAGCTTGAAGAGATCCCCGTGGTGCTTGGCTCGGCGACGCCATCGTTGGAGACTTGGAAGAATGTTCGGCAGAAGAAACATTACAGGCTGATTCGCCTGCCGCACCGCGTTCGCGGGCTGGCCATGCCCACTATGCACCTGGTGGACATGCGCGACGAGCATAAGCAGCGGCCGGGCGTTCATCTGCTATCCCTTGAGATGGAGGCGCGGTTGAGAGAAACACTGTCTCGCGGCGAGCAGGCCGTGCTGTTGTTGAATCGTCGGGGCTATGCCAATTTCCTGCACTGTCCCCGCTGCAAGACGGTCGTGACCTGCCCGCACTGCAGCGTACACATGGTGTTTCACACGACGACTAGGCTGGCCCATTGCCATTATTGCCATGCCCGGCTGGCGGTACCGACGAAGTGTCAGACCGCCGGCTGCGGCGGCCCGCTGATCAAGTTCGGCATCGGCGTGCAACGAGTGGAAGAGGAACTCTGCGAGAAGTATCCGCAGGCGCGGTTGCGGCGGGTGGACTCGGACGTGATGCAACGATCGGGCGATTACGCCGAAGTGCTGGGGGCATTCGAGCGTAAGGAACTCGATATCCTGGTCGGCACGCAGATGATCGCCAAGGGGCTGGATTTTCCGTTCGTATCGTTCGTCGGCGTGGTCAGCGCGGATACGGCACTGGTGCTGGACGATTTCCGCTCCGAAGAGCGTACGTTTCAGCTTGTTCTCCAGGTGGCGGGGCGCAGCGGCCGCAGCGACGTGGGCGGGCACGTAGTGGTGCAGACCTTTGCCGCAGATACAGCGCCGATCCGTCACGCCGTCGCGGGAGACTACGAGGGCTTCGCCGATGCGGAGCTCGCCAAGCGGAAGCGCGCCAAGCTGCCGCCGCACACGCGGATGATGCGCATAGTGCTCTCCGACGCCCGCATGAGCAGGCTGGAGAAGGCCGCCGCCGGGCTCGCGGCAAGCATCAGGGAAACGCTGGAACGCCGCGGCATCGCGGCTACCGTCCTCGGTCCCTTTTCCGCGCCCATTGCCCGTCTGCGCGACAAATATCGGTACGACCTTCAACTTGTCTTTAACACGGCCACGGCGATGTTGTCGGCGATCGATCTGTTCAAGTCGGAACACACGCTGCAGGCGAAAGTGAAGACCATCATCGTGGACGTTGATCCAGTCTCACTGCAATAAAGAGAGACGAACTCAATCTGCGGGCACGGCGACATGGACAAACTACAGGAGAATCAGGAGCCGGATCGCACCGCT
>DATKKX010000354.1:0-20937 GCA_035542775.1 Phycisphaerae bacterium
CTCAGCACAAACGCAAGCTGGGATCGGCTCTGACCGCGCGAACTCCTCGAACCAGGGAGAGCGAGTGCATCCTTCGAATCGCAACCCATGACCTGATGATCCTCAGGCGTGCCAGTTAAAGGTTTCTACAGAGCACAGCCACGACTGATATGGCCCTGCCATGTCGGTTGCCGGCCCGTCTTTCCTTCCATCCAGTCCGCAGCTTTGAGTCCTGCCGCTGGAGGACAGCGTCGGTCGCCGCGATGACCGGCGTTTCTTCTTCAAATCCGGCCGATTTTCCGCGCCGGTTTCGGGTTCGACCGTCGCTTGCCCTGATGTGAGGAGAAGGAGGTTGGCAACGGGCCGCCGGTGAGTCGGCGGGAGGGAGTCGAGGCTCACCGGCGGACCAATCCAAGGCGGGCAACCAAGACCCGGAGGGGGAAGCAAGCCAGGAGGTTCGAAGGAGGGCTTGAGCTCGGAATACAAGAAGGAAAGACGCGGCCGCGTCGGTCGCGGAGAACGGTGGGCAAAGGGACGATCCAGGTGGATCGGTCCACTACTCAAAGGGAGCCTGAACATGAACAGCAGAACACGCACACTTTCAATCGTCGCTCTTCTTGCCGCAGCGTCGGTTACGGGCCTGACGGCCGGCTCGGCCAAGGCGGGACCTTGGATCGGCGGAGCCGGGCCGACTCCGCCCGGCGGCGCCAACGACATCGACGTGTACTTCGACTACTTCATGTCCGGCGGCGCGGGCGGGGCGGTCGTGGAGAGCGGCAGCACGATCCCCGGACACGAAGCCGAGCAGGCCGACATCACCACCGAAAGCAGGGGCAAAGGCAAAGCGCATTTCGTGGGTCCCATGGCTGCGGGAACATCACGGCTGCTGCTCATACATCCGTGCAATCGCAATCGGGTCGCCATCCATGGCGCAGGCATTCTACCACCGCTCGCCACCCTTGCACAAATCACGCCGCGGACGGTAAACAGTTACGTTGACGGCCGCCTTGTGGCTGCGCCAACGGCATCGGCCACCGATTCCTTCTCAATAACACCCTCGTCAGAACGAACCGGGGGCCGATCAACATTTTGGTCCCGCTCTGGAACAGCGCGGGCTGATCGACATTTTGGAACGCTTCTGCAATCGCCGGAGCCAACCGAAGCATACGCGACTCCCCCAAAAACCAACAAGCGGAGCAAGGACCAGCAGAAGGAAAAGCAACTGAGAGATTGCGACCACACCCGCTGTTAAGTGTTCAGCTTCTGGAAGCGTCAACCACCACAGCGGGCCAACCACAAGAGCATAAAGGTAGGTAATCAGCAGCCACGCTCTCGTCTTTGCCCCCCTTGGAGGAGCGTCTTCCCCCACTCGCACCCCACATTCCGGACATATCCCAGATCGATTTCCGGTGAGATCGTACCC
The DNA here is from genome assembly GCA_035542775.1 of Phycisphaerae bacterium. Taxonomy (GTDB): domain Bacteria; phylum Planctomycetota; class Phycisphaerae; order UBA1845; family UTPLA1; genus DATKKX01. The sequence goes on from DATKKX010000354.1 coordinate 1,403, forward strand.
GCAAGCGCGGCAACATCCTCGCTGTGGTAGTCTGTGAAGCCACCAGAGAATTTCAGTCGGCACGGCAAGCAGCACGAGAGGAAGCCAGAGAGGGACCCACGACTGCCGGCAGGTCACTAGGAGTCGACCGGCATCCACATCCCCGCCAACGCAACTCATTGGCAACAAGTAGGCATGGCTGCGCGCTGGGCTTACAAACCACCCTGACGGTAGCAATCCTGGCCTGTAGGATTCGACTAGCAGGGCACCCCCGCTGAAGCCAAGACCGATAGAATTTCCCCGGTAATGCATGTCAACGATAAAGCTTGTCGGGAAGACAGTGGCTATCACTACGCAAAGCAGGAGTCCGAACCATCTCGGTAGTGCTCGTAAGCCGGCGCAGCGACGCATACTCGTCGCGTCCTCCCCTGAGCGTAAGCTGCTACTCGGCTCACCCATGAAGGTCTTCCGTGCTGCACACTCCAATTGTCCCCTGCATCAGAAGCAGTTGATACCAGGGACAGTCACCGTTTTTCAGCGATCTTTCTGCTCTTCCGCCGCCGTCCCGGTAAACAGTTACCTCATCATGACATAGACGTGTCCGGGGGAGCGTCGGCGACCGCTGCTTCTGCTTCTTCCCCGCTCCGCGGCGATTCTAACCAAATCACGCGCCGCCTTGCACGCCCTTTCCAGCCTCTTTTCCGGCGGCCGTGGTCCACCTGCACGGCGTTGATTTCCGCCCCATCATATCGATGGACCCCGCACGCAATCTCGCTCGCCGACTCCAGGCCAACCGGGAGGCGGTGTTTCCTTCTGCAATCCCAGGCGGTAGGCTGGGTGACCTGCGCAACCGGGGGGCTACACTGCACCGGTCGGCAAACAGAGGTGCCATGAACCGGCGTGAATTCCTGCTAGCGACGCTTGCTTCCGGGCTCGTTCCGGGCCTCGGCTGCGGGACCGGGACTGACGCCGGGATCGAGCTGCCGAGCAGCGAGAGCGCGGGCATCGATCTGACCGGGCTGATCCGCCTTGCCCGCTTCGCCCAGATCAGCGACACGCATGTCGTGGACACCGAATCTCCCGCGCGTTTCGCGCAGGCCCAGTTCATCACCCGCGGCGCCTGGCGGCCGTGGGAGGCGTATGCCACGCAGATCGTCGACGGGATGATCCGTACGGTAAACCGGATTCACGCCTCCGGCCGGCCGGTGGACTTTCTCTTGCACACCGGCGACGGCTGCGACAACACCCAATCCAATGAGCTCGGCTGGCTCCTGGGCATCCTGGACGGCGCTTCGATCAACCCACTCTCCGGCCCGGACGACCGGCCCGAGAGTGCCCGACCCGCGCCGACCATGGATCCGTACGCGCCGTTCCCCGCCGCGGGCCTCTATCGCACGGGAGTCCACGGCGAACTACCGTCTATCCCGTGGTATGCGCTGAGCGGCAACCACGACAGTTTCGCGCTGGGCACGCTGCCCTTTTTTGATCAGTTGTTCGGAGGCCGCATCGCTCCGCTCCCGCTCCCGCGGCGGCCCGGCCTCCTTTTGCCGGTCGTCCTCGATCCGACGGCATCAACGGCATACGGGAACGTGACCCCCAATGATCCGGGCCCTCCCTGCATCCTCGAGATCCCACATTACATTCAACCCAATCCGAACCGCGCCTTTTTCAACAAGCCTGACTTTGTCAAAGCGATGTTCAACACCGTGACCGGACCCGCCGGCCATGGCATGAGTGATCCGAATGGTCCGACCTGGTACAGCGTCTCGCCCGCGCCGGGCCTCCGCCTGATCGGCTTGGACACTGCCGATCCCGCTCTCAAGCTGCCGACTTTCATCTACTCCGAGGGGGCCATCTCAGCAGCCCAGGCCGACTTTCTCCGCACCGAGCTGGCCGCGGCCCGCGACCGCAACGAAGTCGTCATCGTCGCCACCCACCATCCCAGCGACTCGCTTCAGCCGACCCTCGGCTCGGCGCTGACGCCGGAGGCATTTCGGTCGCTGCTCAATGAGCACGCCAACGTCGTCTTGCACGTCTGCGGCCACACGCACCGCAATCGCGTGACCGACCGAGGGGGTTATCTGGAAATCGAGACTTGCTCGACGATCGACCTGCCGCAAGAAGGCCGGCTGATCGAGGTTTATCGCAACGACCAGACCGGTGAAACGGCGGTCACCTACGAAATGTTTTCGCATATCGACGACGTGTTGCCCCCTCTGGGGGACGATCCGCTGCGCGACCTTCGCGCTGCGGCGATGGCGATCGCCGCCGCCGATCCGGGGGCTTCGATACGCCAGAAGCTCTACGATGAGAGCGGTTCCGATCCCAAAGGCCGGCAAGTGGATCGCGCCGCTGTCAAGCGGATGCGATGAAGATGCCTCCCCCCTACCGCCCCGGCCACGCGCGTCTTGCTGCAAAATGGGCCATCGACCGCCCAGCGCGGAGACGGTCGATGGCCCATTCATTAACCCGTGTAAAACGAACGCGTTGCCCGCGCAGGCTCACTCCATCAGCTCGTTGCCCACCTTGCGCGCCCGGACCGGGCGGTCCAGGTTGATGCCGAGCTGCAAGCCCGTCGCCACGAGAAGATTCCATCCGGCACACAGTTGCAGGTGCACATCCATATCGGCCATCGTCGGGATCACGATCGTCGGGAAAGGAGTCTTCTTGGCGGCAATCGCCACCACGTAAAGTCCGACGCCCTTCACGAGCACATCCGCGTATTTTTCGAGTTCGGCCTCGTAAGGATCGATGATGACGACCGCATCGCCCGGGTCCAGGACTTCCTCGATCCCGTGCACCACGCACGTTCCTTCGCAGTACACGCCCTGTTTGCGGGCGATTTCACAGGTCTTGAGCGACAACTCCTCGGCCACGCCGTCGTTGCGGCCGGCCCAGCAGATCGTCGGCGCTGCCGCCAGGCGCTTGGCGATAGCCGGATCGATATCGGCGGTCAGAACCGCGCCGATTTTGTCGGCCAACTCGCCCAGGAGCTTGGGCCAGGGCTGCGAGCCGAGCAGTTCCGACACCAGTACTTGAAAGAACAGTGCCTGCTCCACGACACTCTTGGTGGCGGCCACGGCGTCCTCCTTGCCGCAGTGCAGCAGGAAGGCCTTCTTGCACTCCTGCTCGAGCGGGCTCTTGGCGATCGCGGTCAACCCGTAGAGAGCGTCATGCTTGCGGGCCTTAAGCCAGCGGAACAACTCGATCACCTCGCGGGTCTTGCCCGAGTTGCTCGTGCCGAACACGACGTGGCGTTGGAGGTCATACTCCATGCCCTGGCGGGCGCCTTCGCACTCGATTCGCTGCGTCAGGCCGCGCCGGCGGCCGATCGCAATGGCGTTGTGTGCCGGGAAGATTCGCGAGGACCCTTCGCCGGTAAGGAACAGTCCTCCCTTCCGACGCACCCTCTCGGCGAGCCCGGCGGCCCCGGCCCAGTCCAGGCCGCGGATCACGCTCTCCGTCTCCAGCATTTCGCGCACAAGGGCAAAGTTATTCTGCGCGGGATCGTTTGGATTCATGCTCTGTTCTCCGATAAGTGGATGCGCCTCTCAGTTCCCTCAAAACGATTGACTCGGGCGGGCTTCGCGAAACGGCGGTCTGCCCCTGCCGCTCCGTCAGCCTTGTTCTCGCTGCTTGAGGCCCTCGATGTTCCGGCTGAAAGTCTCGGCCTCCGCCCGGGTCTGCTTGATGAAGTCGTTGTCCTCGATGGTCCCCAATACGGCGTCCATCTCCTCCCGCGATTCGAACGTAATCTGGCGGAAAGGCGCGGTGTAGTCCTTGGCCCGCGAGGCCGCCGTCTTCTCGGCCATGTCTTTCCGGATCACGACGGCGCGATCAAGGAACGAGAACCAGGTCTCGCGGTCCAGGCGCTCGATGGGGATCTCGTTGATTTCCAGCAGGCTTGCCAGGGCGTGCCTGGCCTTGTCTTCCGGGTATTTCTCCCACAGCCGGCGGTACTCATCATGAACGGCGTCCCAGGAATTCAGCTCCCCGGACACGATCTTGTTCCGCAGCGCTTGAACGTCCTCGCGGCACATGAGCTGTCCGCCGAGGTTGACCCACTGCCCGCGCTGGGGCGGACCAAGGCGCTGCCGCAAAGCGGCGAGGTTGGATATGTTCGACTCCAGCATGAAGGCCACCAGCGTCCTGACGCCGTAGTAGTGAACCACGTCCCGGTAGCAGAGATAGGCCGCTTCGGTCCGGAGGATCCGGACCGGTCGGCGCGTGTTCTCCATGTTCTCGCCCACAATCTCCAGCTCAGCCACGGTTTCGGGCGATTTCCACAACAGCTCCCGGCCCTGCTTGCGCAGCATCTCATTGGTCACGCCATCGGCCGGCTTGCCCTCGCGGCGCAAGGCCGCTTTCGCGGTCCAGATCTCGAGATGTTCCAGGGCGGCGAAGATCTCCTCGATTGTGTCCGGCGCCAGCGCGTCGAACTCGATCATCTGCTGCTTGTGGACACGCTTGTCCCGGGCGCCGTACTTCCAGGCGTTCCGCGCCAGTGCATACAAGTTGTGCAGGAACCAGTAGGCGGGCATGACCCGGAGCGAGCCATTGGCCTCATCGTTGGCCACAAGGCAGAACGGCAGGTGGATGTTCAGCTCGGCGGGATAGGTTCCCTTGGCCAGCAGCGTGAAAGAGGCAAAGCGGCTGCAATGCTTGAGGCTGGTGCAGAGCCCCGGCCAGAAACCTCGCCCGGCGCGGATTTCCCCGTCGTTGGCCCGCGAGTTGTGGTTCGACCCGGCGGTCACGCCGGCCGCCATGTTGCTCTGCCCCAGCACGACGGCGGCGCAGAGGAAGGAGTTGTTGTGGTGCTGCTCGTGCCCCGGAAAGATGAGAGAATTGAGCACTTCGCAGCAGGAGATCGTCGAATTGTCGCCCAGCATGGAATGGATCAGTCGGGCTCCATACTTCAGGGCGGAATTCGGCCCCATCACGAATCGCACCGCCTTGACGCCGTAGAAGATGCGGCATCCGTACCCGATGATGCCGTTGACCAGCTCGACACCCTCGCCGATCTGCGAGCTTTCCTCGGCATCACTGTTGATGGTGAGGTTCTTCAGCTTGTTGGCGCCTTTGATATACGCGTCCGAACCGATCTTGACGTCTTTCAGGATCCCGCAGTCCTTGACGATGGTGCGGTCCCCCACCTCGCCGTAGAAGCCGCGACGCTGGTCATAACGGGCGTCGGTCAGGGCCACCAGGCGAGCCATCAGCTCGGCGTCGTTGCGATACTTGGACCACATGTAGGCATCGGCGGGGAGCAGACCATCGAACGGCACGATGCCCCGCCCGCCGTTTTCGTTGACGATGTCCAGCCGGATTCGAACGGATTCCGGCTCACCCTCTTTGACGATGCCATTGCCGAACTTGGCGTGGTTCGTGGTCAGCATCTCGTCGATGTTCAGCAGGATGACTTCGTCGCCGATGATGTAGTGGGCCAGGTAGCATACGTTGTCGATGACCACGTTCGAGCCGATGTCGCACGAGACGATGGTGCTGTTGCGCAGCCCCACCGGCAGGCGCAGATCATGAAACTCAAGATACAGACTATCCAGCGCGCCGATCCGCACCAGGCCGCAAAACTGGCAACGCTTGACCAGCTCCGGATTGAATCGCTCGGTGACGTAAATCGTGTCCCAGTTGTCGGCGGTGTTTTCGTTCTTGACCAGCACCTCGACCTCGCTCGAGGTCAGCCGCCGAAACTCATACCGCCGGTGCTGCTGTTCGCTGCGCAGGTAGTATTCGTCTTTTCCATCCGGCAGCCACTGCGGATCGATGAAATCGTATCCCAGCTTCTTGAGCGGATGTTTCGCGATTTTGTTCATGCGGGCTGTCCTCTCCTGATAGGCCAAGACCGGCAGGCCAGGCTGCTGGTAAGCCGATTCTCATGAAAAAACTGGTGGCTGTAAGGTCGCCCGCTCGGTCAGCCATCTCCTCGACGACAACCCGACCGGCGGGAGAGAGAAAACGTCGCGACGTTCCAGGGAATCTAGATTGCAGCGCTGCGGGCCATTTGAATCACTGAGCCGGCGGAATCCTCATGACGAGGGCGGGGCCGATGCCCGAAGCGCGTCACCCGGCCGCCCCGCGACGCGCAGGATTCACCAGGCACGCCTCGGTGGCATCGGGCGCCAGGATCCGGGCGATGACAATGCCGCCTCGCCATCGGTGGCAGCCGTCTTGCCCCCATAATCCCGCCCGCGCAAACACAGCAGGGCTCATCAACGGCCTCCAAGACCCTGCAAGCTGCCAGGCCGGATCGACTTGAGCAGACTGCGCCCGCCATCTCCGTGGAGGCCGCCAATGGCGAGACTCTTCCCTCGACGGCCGGCAGCGTTAGAAGCTCCTGCAATCCCGGGAACACACCGGGGGCAGGGGCACACCGCAGACTGCCATAATCAACATGACGTGGCGGTCATTCCCAGACGAACGAGCGAGCTCGAGCACCGATGCTTGACTCGAACAGCTCCCGCTTCCGCGGGTGGAGTCACCGGAAGACCAAGCAGTGGGGAAAGGAAATGTCTCTCACATCGCTGGATGCCGGTCGGTATGGACGCCATCGATGTTGCATCACGCAAAGGAACAAAGGGACGTCGGTCGCAAACGAACCCTTTCTTGGAGCCATTCGCCTTCAGGCAAACGAAAACGGGGTGAGCACGGGCATCACCTCAAACTGGTCAGCAGCACTACCTGCGAGGAGATTATCATGAATCTGCAAAGATCTTTGCTCGGCGTGACCCTGGGAATAGTGGCCTTCACGTGGGGAATTGAACAGAGCCTCGCCCAACCGGTAGCGGCGAACCCATCGCCGCTCGGCGACGCGCCGGCAGCCTCGGCCCCGAGCACTCTACGTAGCATGACACCGGCCATGCGGGCGGCGGCGGCGGCTCGGGCCGCCGCAGCCCATGCCGGTCCGCTCGCCCAGTACCCACCGAGTGAAGCCGCAGGCACTATGACGCTGCTGACCGGACCGCGCGCCGCGCCCCCGCCCGGCGGAACGCCAAATTACTTCGGCCCCGAGGGCAACTGGGCATTTACGCCGGTCATACCGAAATTCGTCGACACTCTGCCCGGCCTGACGCCGGCTGGAGCCAACAACCTCGGACAGTACATCCCCGTCGGCGTTGCGGATACGACGACGTTTGCGGGATCCGACTACTATGAGATCGCGGTCGTCGAGTACTCGCAGCAGATGCACTCCCAGCTTCCTCCCACCAGACTGCGGGGCTACGTGCAGTTGGAGACGCCGGCGGTGATCGCGGCCATGCTGGCGGCCGGCAGTCCCAGCAAGCATATCGCCCTCACCTACCCCAACGGCAACCCAATTTTGGACTTGGCTGGTCAACAGGTGTTTGCAGTCGATAACCCCCGTTATCTGGGGCCGCTGATCATTGCCCAGCGGGACTTCCCGGTGCGTGTCAAATTCACGAATTACCTTCCCATCGGCGCCGGCGGCGACCTCTTCATTCCCACGGACACCACCACCATGGGCGCGGGAATGGGTCCCGACGGAATGAACATGTTCACCCAAAATCGTGCCACCCTCCACCTCCACGGAGGTGCCACCCCTTGGATCAGTGACGGCACTCCCCACCAATGGACTGTCCCGGCAAACGAGACCACCCCATATCCCAAAGGCGTCGGCGTCCAGCCCGTGCCCGACATGTGGTATGACTCGGCTGCCTTCTATGCCGTGATCCCGGGCGTGTCACCGACTCCACCGAGCGCCACCGCGACGAATGATCCGGGGCCGGGCTCGTTGACCTTCTTTTACACGAACCAGCAGAGCGCCCGGCTGATGTTCTACCACGACCACGCCTACGGCATCACTCGCCTGAATGTCTACGCCGGCGAGGCCGCGGGTTACCTGGTGCAAGACACCGCCGAAGCGAATCTCGTGGCCGCGGGCAACCTGCCTGCCGCCCAGATTCCGTTGGTCATTCAGGACAAGACCTTCGTCGACGCCGCTACAATCGACAGCACCGACCCCACATGGAACTGGGGCACCGCGCCGCCGACACGGAACACCGGTAATCTGTGGTTCCCCCACGTTTACATGCCCAATCAAAATCCCTCGGACATGTCGGGAGCCAACAATTTCGGCAGGTGGGATTATGGTCCCTGGTTCTGGCCGCCATTGACGGCCGCCGCCGGTCTGGTCCACGGTGAGATCCCAAGCCCCGGGCCAGGTCTGCCGGCCACGCCCGGCATCCCCAACCCCACCATGGTGCCCGAAGGTTTCATGGACACCCCGATTGTCAACGGCGCCGCCTACCCCCATGTACCGGTGCTGCGCCAAGCCTACCGGCTCCGAATCCTGAACGCCTGCAACGACCGTTTTCTCAACCTGCAACTGTACTACGCTGATCCGCTGAGCGTCGTTGTTACGGCCGGCGGCAGTGGTTACACGACTCCTCCGACCGTCACGTTCACGGGTGGCGGCGCTTCGACGCAGGGTACCGCGACGGCGACAATCACCAACATCGTGAACAGTCTCCTGCTCACGAACCCTGGTGTCGGCTACACTTCCGCTCCCACGGTGCGGTTCACCGGCGGCGGCGGCACAGGCGCCGCGGCCACGGCCGCTATCACCAGCGGTGTCGTGACCGGGCTCGTGCTCACGAGCGGGGGCGAGGGTTACACTTCCGCGCCTACCGTCACCTTCATAGGAGGTGGTGCCACGACCCCGGCTACGGCCACGGCAACGATCACGGGCGTCGTCAACGGAATCACGGTGACCAGCGCAGGCGGAGGCTACACCTCCGCTCCCACAGTCACAATTACAGGCGGAGGCGGCACCGGCGCCACCGCTATGGCCGCCATCGACACGGAAGTGCGGATGATCCCCGCCGTCGCCGGCCCGACCATTCCGCCGTATTACCCGACCATGGACGGACGGGCCGGGGGCGTGCCGGATCCGACGATGTCGGGCCCGACGATGATCCAGTACGGCACCGAGGGCGGCTTCTTGACGTCACCGGTGGTGCTCAACAACGTACCCATCGGCTACGACTACAACCGCAGAAGCATCACCGTCCTGAACGTTCTGGAACACACCCTCTTCCTGGGACCGGCCGAGCGGGCTGATGTCATCGTGGACTTCTCGCAGGTCCCATCCACGGTGTCCAACGTCATTCTCTACAACGATTCACCCGCGCCGGTCCCGGCGTTTGATCCTCGCTTCGACTACTACACGGGCGACCCGGATCAATCCGCGACGGGCAACAACACCGGCGGCGCCCCCTCGACTCTGCCGGGCTTCGGCCCCAACACTCGCACGATCCTGCGTTTCGGCCTGGCCTCGGGAACGCCCGCGCCGGCTTTCGATCTGGCAGCATTGCAGGCGGCATGGCCGGCGGCCTATACCGCGTCCTTGCAGCCCGCCTCTATCGTGCCGTCAACGGCCTTCGGCGACGCCACCGATGTGTACTCGACGATCCAGGCCACGTCCCTGGACTTCACCGGCAAGCAGGGAATGCTCGCCGCCGTGACCGTGACCAACGGAGGCGCCGGTTACTCCGCCACTCCAAGCATTACGTTTAACGGCGGAGGCGGCACTGGCGCGGCCGCCACGGCGACAGTGACCGCCGGGGTCATCACCCAGATCTCGCTCACCAATGCGGGTCTGAATTACACCAGCCCTCCCACAGTCGTCATCAACGATGCCACAGGCACGGGAGCGTCCGCAGTGGCCAGCCTCGGCATGCCCATGCTGCCGAAGGCCATCCAGGAGCTTTTCGAGCTCAATTACGGGCGAATGAATGCCACGTTGGGAGTGGAGCTACCCTTCACCAACTTCACCATCCAGACAACGATCCCCCTGGGCTACGTCGATCCCGCCACGGAGCTGCTCCAGGATGGCGTGCCCCAGGTCTGGAAAATCACCCACAACGGCGTGGACACCCATGCCATCCACTTCCACCTGTTCAACGTGCAGTTGATCAACCGGGTCGGGTGGGACGGCATGATCAAACCGCCCGAGGCCAATGAGCTGGGATGGAAGGAAACCGTCAGGATGAACCCGCTGGAAGATGCGATCGTGGCGCTGATGCCGATCGCGCCGGTGGTTCCCTTCCCGGTTCCCGAAAGCACCCGGCCCCTGGATGTGACCGCGCCGGTGAATTCCACGATCCGGGTCACGAGCCCGGTCGACGGGAACTTCATCAACGTCGTCAACGCGTTGACGAACTTCGGCTGGGAGTATGTGTGGCACTGCCACCTGCTGGGCCACGAAGAGAACGACATGATGCGCCCAATGGTGCTCAGCGGAGTCGTGACACCCCAGGTGGCACCCGCGGAGCCTTCCGGCCTGGGGGCCATCGCGAGCGCTCCCCAGCAGATTGACCTCGCCTGGGCGGACAACTCGACCAACGAGTGGGGCTTCCGGATCGAAAGGGCCGACCCTATCGTCGGCGGCGGAACCGGACCATTTGCCCCAGTGCAGACGGTGGCCGCCAACACCACGGCATGGAGTGACACCACGGTTTCGTCCGCGGCCACCTACTCCTATCAGGTGATCGCCTTCAACGCCTCGGGCGATTCCGCTCCTTCGAACACCGCGACCGCCACCACGCCGAACGGGCCTCCGGGGGCGCCGTCAAACCTGACCGCCACGGACCTGGGACCCAATGGGGTGAACCTTGCCTGGACGCTGCATTCGACGAATGAAACGGCTATCCAGGTCGAACGGGCCATCGGAGCCGGCGCTTTCTCCGCACTCGGAAGCGCTCTGCCGCCGGGGACTACGACCTACAGCGACACGACGGTCGTGCCCAACACCTCTTACAGCTATCGTGTGTCGGCCTCCAACGCCCTGGGCAGTTCCCTGCCGTCCAACGTGGCGACGGTGCTCACGCCCGTGACACCGCTCCTGTCCGCCAGCGTCACCGCAACGCCGGGCAGCGGCCACACGCCGGTGCAGGTCGTGCTGCTGGCCAACGCCACGGGCGGCTCGGGGACTTATTCGTACGCTTGGTCGTCCAACCCGCCGGTAACCTTCTCCGCTCCCAACGCGGTCAGCACCTTCGCGACGCTGACCGTCCCTGCGACCTATACATTCACTCTGACCGTCAACGACGGCTCAAGCACGGTCAGCGGCGTCGCCACAGTGACCGCCTTTCCGCCCCTGGCGGTCACCGTTTCAGCCACTCCGTCGAGCGGGCAGGCACCGTTGACCGTCTCGCTGGCGGCGACGGCGGTCGGTGGCTCGGGCACGTACTCTTATGCGTGGTCATCGAGCCCACCGGCGACCTTCTCCGCCCCGACCGCGGCGAACACGACGGTAACCATGGCCAGTGCGGGGGACTACACCATCAGTTGGGCGGTGAGCGACGTCTCGACCGCGGCGACCGGCACGACCCTGGTGACGGTCACGCCGACCCCATCTGCGGCTCCATCGCCGGGAGGGTCACCGCCGCCCGCGACACCGACCCCGACCCCTGCGCCGTTGTGCGGCTTGGGCTTCTCCGAAACCATGCTGGTGTGCTTGACGGGCTTGATGTTCCTGCGCTTCACGCGCCGGCGCAGACCCGGTTGATTAATGGAAAACTTGCTTCCACCCACTGAGCGGGCGAGCATCGCGCACGGCGCGATGCTCGTCCGCGACCGGAACACGTTCAGCGCCGCACGTCGCCGTGTGGCAGGCGAGGCCATTCACAGAATCCGAGGTGCACAATGGAACATCGCAAGTTGGGCGAAAGCGATCTTGAATTGCCGGTCGTCACCTTTGGGGCCTGGGCGATCGGCGGACTTTTCTGGGGCGGCAGCGACGATAAGGACGCCATTCGGGCCATGCAGACCGCCTTCGACCTCGGCATCGACGCGATCGATACTGCCCCGATATACGGCTGCGGCCACAGCGAGACCCTGGTCGGCCAGGCCCTCAAGGGCCGACGCGACACGATCAAGATCCTCACCAAGTGCGGCTTGCGTTGGGACGACAAGGCGGGCGAGTCCTTCTTCACGATCAAGGCCCCCGGCGGTGCCAATGTGTCCGTGTACAAGAACGTGAAGGCGGCGTCGATCCAGCATGAATGCGAACAGAGCCTGCGGCGTCTGGGCGTCGAAACCATTGATCTCTATCAGGTGCATTGGCTCAGCGCCAGCGCTACGGCCGAGGAGACCATGGGCATGCTGGTCAGGCTGAAGGAACAGGGCAAGATCCGGCAGATCGGCGTCTGCAACTACGACGCCCGGCAATTGTCGGATGCAGTCCGCTTCGCTCCGGTCGTATCCGATCAGATCAAGTACAACCTGTTGGAGCGCGACATCGAGACGGATCCGCTCCCATACTGCCGAAAGCACAACATGGGCATTCTCTGCTACAGCCCCATGGCCATGGGCCTTCTGTCCGGCCATGTCACCATGAACCGGCAGTTCCCCGCAACCGATGTGCGCAGCACGGAGCCGTGGTTCCAGCCGGCCAATCGGCGCCGCGTGCTGGCCGCCCTGGAGAAGATCCAGCCTGTTGCCGACGCTCATCAGGCCACGCTGGCCCAGCTCTCCGTCGCTTGGGTCCTGGCCCGCCAACCCGTTACCACCGCCTTGGTCGGTGCTCGAACGCCCGAGCAGGTCAAGGAGAACGCCGGCGCCGCCCGGATCAAGCTCAGCGAGGACGAGCTGAGCACCGTCCGCCGCGCTTTCGAGGAACTGAAGGTGCCGGGATAACAAGAAGGTGCCGGGGAGATTCTCGTAGCCCGGCACATTCTAACTGGCATGTGCTTCGCCCTGAATCAAAGGAGACGGTCCATGGATCGGCGTGACTTCCTCAGGACGGCGACGGCGGCGGCAGGACTGACGGCATTTCCGGAGTTGCTCGGCAATGCTCCGGACGCCGCGCGAGCCCAATCCGGAAACCAAGCGCCGCCAGGCGCTGCCGATCAGCCGCCGGCCAAACCCGCTGAAACCCGTGTGGGCGATATGCTCGTTCGCTCCCTCGGTCGGACCGGGGAACGTGTGTCCGCCATCGGCCTCGGCGGCTACCACATCGGCACCCAGAAAGACGAAAGCGACAGCATCAGGATCATCCGTACCGCAATCGATCGCGGTATCACCTTCATGGACAACTGCTGGGACTACCACAACGGCGGCAGTGAGGAGCGCATGGGCAAGGCCCTCCGCGACGGCTATCGCGCCAAAGTTCTCCTGATGACAAAAATCGACGGCCGCACCAAGGACGCCGCCGCGAAGCAGATCGACGATTGCCTCCGCCGCCTGCAGACCGACCACATCGACCTCCTGCAGCACCACGAAATCATCCGCCTGGACGACCCCGATCGCATCTTTGCGGAAGGCGGCGCTCAGGAAGCCATGGTTGCCGCCCAAAAGGCCGGCAAGATCCGTTACGTCGGCTTCACCGGCCACAAGGACCCGCTGGTCCACCTTCGCATGTTGGACGTCGCCGACCAGCGCGGATTCCGCTTCGATGCCGCGCAGATGCCGCTGAACGTGATGGACGCCCACTTCCGCAGCTTCGGCCATCAGGTTGTGCCAAGACTGGTCAAGGACGGCATCGCCGTGCTGGGCATGAAATCAATGGGCAGCGGCCTCCTGCTGGAAAGCAAGACCGTCAAGCCGACAGAGTGTCTGCAGTACGCCCTCTCCCTCCCGACCTCCGTCGTAATCACCGGAATCGACAGTCTCGACATCCTCGACCAGGCCCTCGGCGTGGTCAAAGACTTCAAGCCGCTCAGCCCCGCGGAAACGACAGCCCTCCTCGACCGCACCACCCAGGCCGCCGCCACGGGCAAATATGAATCGTTCAAGACCTCCGACCGCTTTGACGGCACGGCCCGCCACCCCGAATGGCTGGGCTAGAGCAAAAAAGGAGTCAGGAAGATTCTTGCGACGCCGTGAAATCCTCCGGACACCTTTTTCACGTTTTTCCACGGTACTCGGCCGTGCCTGATGCCGCCAGGACCTCGCCGAAGTACATGCGGTGATAGTCGCCCTGGTAGTTCGGGGCAATGAAGTCCGCGAGGAAGTGTGCCGGCTCCAGGTCGTCGAAGTAGGTCTTGCGGCACTCCAGGATCAGCTCGGCCTCGGCGAAACCGGGGCAGGGTATGTGACTGAGGGCGATCGGCGTCAGGCCGCAGTCTCGCATCTTGTGAGTGTCGCGCCCCGACATCGTGCCCAGCATGTCCAGTGCCGAACGATGCTCCTCGCCGAATGCACAGATGCTGAAGGTGTCGTAGCGCTCCAGGAACTCCCGCGTATAGCGCTGCGGCCGGGCCACCACGATGGCCAGCGGCCGGTGCCAGATAACGCCCAGGGCTCCCCACGAAATCGTCATGCTGTTGAACCCGCCCGGACGATTCTCGCCTGCGGTGAGCAGGAACCATCCAGGCTCCCAGGCGCCGAAGGAAAGCAGCCGCATTTCGGTCAGGGGAATTTTTTCTCGCTTCATGCTCATATCCTCAGCATCGAGTTCGGCAGGCTAATCCCGTCGCCGGCCCGCATGGCATCTTAGCCGATCTCCGCCAACGGCTCGACGGGCTCCACGCAAACCCGAGTGGACAGCCGTCGAATTTCAAATACGATAACAGATGACAGGGCTTGATTCACCGTCGCTCACCGGCCTCCTCTCGCCGCCTGCACTCGTCGCCCGGGCCGCAATGGCGCAATCATGCCTGAACAATGCCGACAACGCTGACAGGAGACCCATGCAATGACGCTCCGCCCTCATACCTCCGCGCGGTTCTTGCCGCTGGTCCTCTTGCTCTTTGGCGCGGCGCTGCTCGCGGGATGCGCCGAAGCCGAGCCGGAAGCCATCTCCTGGTACTACGGACCGGGCATACGGTACAACGGCCTGGGATCGACGTTTGCATGGTCTCCCCACGAGTCGGAACAGCGGCCCTACCACCACCACGGCAATCCGGAGTTCCAGAAACTGGTCCGCAACATGATTGAGAAGGCCCTCGAAGCCAAGGGCTTCCACCAGGCGGCGTCCGAGTCCGCCGACTTCTGGACTGACTACTGGATCGGCCGGCACGAGGTGGAGGACTCCATGGTCAATCCGCACGGGGAGGTGTTCGAGGAGGGCACGCTGGTGCTGGATCTCGTCGCCCCCAAGAGCGGCCAGCTCATCTGGCGTGGCGTGGTGCAGGGCCGAGTCAACGACAGCACTCCGCCGGAGGTTCGCGAGAAGCGTCTCGACGCGGCGATCCAGCAGTTGATGAAGGTATTCCCGCAGAAATAGACGACGCTGTCCGCCGCACGAACCGTCCCGGAAGGCCGCCGCTCATTGTTTGGTGAGCGTGGCCGCGCCGCCGTTGATCGTGACCGTCGTCAGCGGTGCCAGCACGATCTCGGTCGTGAGAGTTCCGGTGATGACGTTGTTGGCGTCGTTCAGCGTGCCGTTGAAACTGAGCGTGCCGCCGAGAAACGTCGTGCTGATTGTCACCTGTTTTCCGTTGACATCCGTGCTGCTGCTTACGACGGCGGTGGTGATCGCCAAATCCGTCCCGATCTGGTACACGATCGTGGTCAGCGTGCCGTTCTGGTCGAAGGTCAATAGCAACTGGGTCAGAGGCTCCGTCGTCTGCGTGGTCAGGTTCCAGGTTCCCGCGAGAACGGCTTCGGGCGGCGGGGCAAACAGCACGCCGCAGCCGGCCGGCAGACAGGTGAACGGCACCATCAACAGCAATCCCCACTTCATCGGCAGTGAATCCTTGCGGTTCATACAGGTTCTCCTGGCAGTCAGACGAGAATAAGCTCCGCCCGTCAGGTCATGTGGACATCAATGAAGGTCACGTCATCATCGAAGCGTATCCGATCCGAGGCCGTCAGCAACTTGGTCTCAAGCGCATCAAAATCCGGACCATCGGCCGGATAGCCGGCTTCCCGGAGGATTCGCTTCAAGCCCTCGACACCCAGACATGTGCCGCGCGAGTCAGCCACCTCAATCGCACCGTCGGTGAAAAAGAACACGCAGTCGCCCCCCCGAAGCGGGACGACCGTTTCTTCGTACTCCGAGGCCTTGAACATTCCGAGCGGCAATCCCGCGACGCGGGGATTCTCCCACGATCCATCCGCTCGGCGCACCAGCGGCGGAGGATTACCGGCCCCGACAAGCCGGAGCACCCCACCTTTCAGATCGAACAAACCGCACAGCCCGGTGGCGAACGGCTCATCCTCCTGAATCAGCACGTGGAGCCTGTCGCCGACAGCCTGGGCAAACCGCGCGGGCTCCGCCAGCAGATGATGGTAGCTGCCCCACAACGAGCTCAGGAACATCGTGTACAGCGCCGCCGAGACGCCATGTCCCATGACATCGGCCAGAAACAGGCCGTAACGGTCGGAGCTCAGCTTGGCGATCGCGTAATAGTCTCCGCCAATTACGTCGTGCGGAACGTAACGCGTCGCAAAGCGGATACGTGGATCGGGAGCAAGATCGTTCTGCAGGGTCAGAGACTGGATCTTGTGCGCCCGCTCAATGTCCCCGAATTCATCGGTCAGATCGCGGAAGGTCTCCACGCCGCCGACCACCTCCCCGGCGGCGTTGCGCAGCGGAGAAACGGCAACCTGCAGCGGGACTCGGCTGCCGCTCTTGGTCTTTGCGAACATGACGATCGGAGCGTTGCTGCTCTTCCCGGTGACGATAGAGCGGTACAGCGGACAGTACGACTCACCGCAAAGGACATGCCCGTCCTTGTCGACGTGGCAAAGCACGCCGTCGTGGCAGTGCTTGCCCACCACTTCCTCCGCGGTCCAACCGGTGATCCTCTCCGCCGACTTTCCCCAGTAAACGATCTTGCGGTCCGTGTCCGTTACGTACACGCCCTCGTTGATCGAATTGAGGACCATCTCCGGCGTCAAGTTGTTGTCCATGCTCATGCACGTTCCTCCGGCGGACCAAGCAGAGCGCGAGTGCGCGATTAAGCCCACAGCCGCCCGCAACGGATGAGCGTCGATGCGGTATCCTAGTCGCGCGGCCCCATCGAATGCTTCGGCGTTTACCCAGTCTTTTTCGCCGCCAGCCACGAGCCTCGTGCGCCCGTCTCGGGGGGATTCTCGCTCCAGGGATTTCGTCCTGCACGCCAAGCGGCAAGTTCAAGGCTCGCGGGAAGTGCGGCAGCCTCCCCGCCAAATCTCTATAAGAGCCCCCTGGCATCCAGTTCGACGCCCGCCCGAACACGATCGCATTGCCGATCGCGATTATAGACGGCTGGCCGACGGCGTCCACATCTTGTTGTAAGGAATTACCTGCAGACTCCGGACGAGAATCAGCCTGTGCGGCTCAGGCAAAGCGGAGAGGCAAAAAAGTCTCCGCTTTGACCGGCTTCGGCCGATCCTTCCGTGTCACCCCCCGGCGTGTCCACACTGACTCCATCTCCGCCTCAGCATGCTCTTCGATCAATGGCGCCGGCGCGGCGCGATCTGTGCTGCGGTGGATCTTCCTGGTGAGATTCCGCATGAATCGAACTGCTTGACAGCGCCCGTTCGTTTCCAGCATGCTTCTGATGTTTCCCGGAGGACGACGGCGCCCGCGATCTATGAGAGACGCGGCCATAGGGGACCGGAGGTCGACAGATGAGACGACAGCCGATTCGGTTGGCATGGGCGGTGCCGGTGCTGCTGTTGACCATCGTCCTCCTGAATTCGGCCTGCGATTACCCGCCCCCTTTGCCGTTTCCTCCACATACGCGTCTCATTCGGATGGATTCGCTCTGGACTCTGACGCCTGATCAGGTGGCCCAGGCGCATGAGCAACTGGTCGAGGATCAATTCGCTGACCAAAACGACACGGAAACCGACGCCCCCTGGTACGCGGATTGGGAAACGCTGCTGAGCACCGCCCTGGCGGATGCCGTCGACTGCCGGCGAATCACCTACTGGAGCCGCAACGCCGACGGCCAGCCGATCCAGCTCACCGGTATGTTGTATCTGCCCCGGCGATGGCTTCCCCCTCCCTGGCCCTCTCGAGTCTCCTTGGTCGCCTACCCGCACGGAACGGAACTCCTCCGTGACAATGTCCCCTCCAACAACGCGGGCGTCGAATGGGTGTTTGGCGCAGCCGGCGCCCTCTTTGCCGGCTTTGCAATGGCCATGCCCGATCTGCCCGGCATGGGAGGCGCGGACCCCAACGCTTACCACCCCTATTGCCACGCCAAGTCCCTGGCCTATTCCGTCGTCGACATGATCCAGGCCGTGCAAGAGAGCTTCACCTGGGAGCTGTACGGACAGTACTGGTGGGATGGGCAGCTCTATATCCTCGGGTACTCCGAGGGCGGATACGCCGCCATGGCCACGGTCAGGGAACTACAGCTCAACGCCGGCCAGTATCCCGGCTTGGCCATCACCGCTTCCGCCTGTATGGCGGGGCCTTACGATCTGACCGGAGCCATGCGGAACCTCATGGTCAACTCCACGGAGCCGTACGGAGCGCCCTACTTCCTCCCTTATGTCGTACTCGGTTACGACGCTGTGTACAGCGGCCCCTTCGATCCCAACCAGGCCATCAACCCGCTCCTCCTGCCCGACTGCCTCCAGTGGATGAACGGAGTCAGCACGCCCTCCTCTGAGGTCAACCGTCTGATCGCGGAACGGCTGGGCTATCCCCAGGGCCAGTTTCCCGCACCTCATGAGCTCCTCAACCCCACCTGGGTGAATCAGCAGCTCGCTGACAACGTGTATCAAACCAGCCAGGTGGGACAGATCCTGGCAGACAACAACCTCTGGCCCGGCTGGGTACCCAGCCGACCAATGCTCCTGCGGCACTCCCCTGACGACGACCGCGTCCCTTACGCCAACACCGAGAAGGCCTTCAACGAGTTCGTCAAAGCTGGCGCCATCGCCAATCTGACGTTATCGCCGATCGGCAAGGCCGGCGACGGCATCGGGCATGTGTCCGGGGCCATCATCGGGATTCCGAGTGCGATCATCTGGTTCAGGAACGGCTGTCCCAAAAACTGATCGGCGATCAAGAACATCCTCCCCCTGATCACCTCTGGCCCGTGGAGAGGAGTGGCGTTTCTACCAAAGGCGCGCTATACATAGTTTATGCAACAGTTGCGAAAGGAAACTATTTCGAGGATCTCGCCGGACGCCTGTGCCCACGAGCTGCTGACCGGCGTGCCCACCGTCATGAGGTTCATCCGTTGTCAGATGCGCGGGCACCGCCGGGCGGAGTTGAGCGTACCCCAGTTCCGGGCCCTGGTGTTTCTGAGCCATAATGAAGACACTTCCATGTCCGCCATGGCTTCGCATCTGGGGTTGTCACTGCCCGCTACATCGAGGCTGGCGGAGGTGCTGGTTCAGCGCGGGCTCATGGAACGCAGGGCCCGTTCCAGCGACCGGCGTTGCGTGTCGCTTTCGCTGACCGCGCGCGGCTGGGCCACATACCGCGCCGCGCTTCGCGCCACGCAGACGGCCATCGCCCACCGTTGCGACGCGCTCACGATGGAGGAATTGTCCATGGTGACGCAGGCCATGGGCATTCTGAACCGCGTATTCTCATCTGAGAGCTGCCGTGCCGAGGCGATGCCGTGATAGACGCTCTTGAGCGGCTCGCCCGGGGAGTCAGGCCGTGAAGAAAGCAATCGTTCTTCTTT
>DATKKX010000355.1:0-8520 GCA_035542775.1 Phycisphaerae bacterium
TTTCGGCGAGACCGCTGCTGCATGACCGGAGGACAGGTTGTCGAACACCAGTACGTCGTGCCCGGCGCCGACCAGGCCCCGCACCGCGTGACTGCCGACGTAGCCCGCCCCTCCAGTGACCAGGACCCTCATGTGTCGATCCCTTGGAATTCTTGGTGCGCGCTTGCACAATCATGACCGCGGAGGATAGTTTAGCGTGGCCGGGCCGGCTGGACAAAGTGGTGCGAACAGGCCCGGCTGAAGCCGAGCGTTGTGGCCGGCGCCTTAAGAAACTCGAGAGATCATGCTTAGATTGACTGCGATCGCCTTGACCGCCTTGCTCGCGTTGGGAGGCTGCACCGTGGCGCCTGGCTTTCCCCAGTACGCCGATCTTCAACTGGCGTTCAATGCTCAAGGCGAGGCGCCCGCTGTCGTCAATGCGCCGGGGCAAGCCGTTCATCAGGAGGAATCGCTGTTTGACACCATCCCCGACCGGGTCGGACACCACGCGGCAACCATCACCGCTTTCGCTGACGGGGAGCTGCTGGCCGCGTGGTACTCCTATGCCGGGCCGGGGGAGCTTGACGGCTCGGCGATCTACATGTCGCGCAAGCCGGCCGGTTCAGGGGCCTGGGAACCACCTCAATTGTTCATCGACCGGCCGATCGGCGACGGCAACCCCGTTCTGTACAGCGAAGGAGACCAGGTATGGTTGTTCCAGGCCGTTGTGCCGGGCGGTTGGAGCACCTCTCACATCGAGATACAACGCTCCGCGGATCGAGGGCAGACCTGGTCGTCGCCGCGGGCGATCGATGGCCCGCTGGGCGCGAACGTGAAATATCCGCCCCTCCGGACCGGCGCGGGCGAGCTGCTGTTGCCAGCTTATGACGACCTGCTGTCCCGATCTTTGTTTTTTGTCTCGACGGACGCCGAGAATTGGACACTGCGCTCCGCGGTATATACCGATCCGCCCCACGAGGACATCCAGCCTTCGGTGGTCCGGCTGGGCAGCGGGCGCCTGCTGGCGATCATGCGCAACAAGGGTCAGGAGTGGTTATGGGCAATGGCTTCAGATGATGACGGGCGGAGCTGGTCGAGGCCGCAGGACAGCGGTTTTCCCAATCCAGCCAGCGCCGCCGCCCTGTTGCGGCTGGCCAGCACCAACCTCGTTCTGTTTTTCAACGACAGCCCGACCGATCGTCACCCCTTGTCCGTGGCCATCTCGGCGGACGACGGACGCACATGGTCGGCGCGGAAAGTCCTCGCCGACGGTGACTCGACATACAGCTATCCGTCAGCCGTTCAGTCTCCCGACGGCCTGATCCACGTCCTCTATAGTCGTGGACGCGAATCGATCCAGCACGTCACGCTGAACGAGGCCTGGATCGTCGGAGGATGACCTGTCATCCCGGCGTTTGCGAGACGCAATCAAGCGACGACATTCAGGGTGCCGCCGGTCGAGGCTCCGCCGTCGGCGCTGCCTGCTCCACGGGTGTAGGCGCTGGCCTGGACCGCGGAGGAGGTCATCGTCGTGGTTACCTGCGCGACCTGCGACGACTGGGTCAGTTCCAAGGACTGATGATTGCCGCCGCTTTGCCGGAGCCCCGAAAGGGCCATCAGGCCGACCAGACCGGCCAGCAGCTTGTTGTCATCATCCTTGTTCTTGTCGTTGAGGCCCAGGACGATCTCGATCAACGCGAGGATCATCGCGGCCAGCTTGTCGTTGGCCGACGTGGTGGCGCCGGATAGCGACAGCCGCGAAGACGACAGACTCAGGCTCTGGGCGCTTCGCGTGAGCGAGCTGGTCGCGGAGACCGACCCGACGCTCCCGTCCGATGCACCGGCCGTGTTCAGGCCCGTGCCGCCCGGCGCCGTGTTGATGGCCGTGGTCATGCTGGCCGCGTTCGGACCCAACGCCGCGACCGATGTGGCAGATATCTGACTCATTTTGCTCCCCCCCCCAATTGGAACGCGTGAACGCACCGCAGACCGGCAACGGCCGGGCCAGCCGATCCTGCCGGCGTCCGAGGATGGTGATGGCCGATAAAGCGACGATTGCCGCCAAGCAGCGATGGGTTTGTGAACTGATTCCGGCCATGCCGGCTGGGGCGGAAATTCCGCCTCGCTGCCCGGCGTCATCGCTCAAGTGATAAGGCTGAAATCCGGCTGAGGAATGCTCAGCAATAGGCAGGGGAGCGCGTTCACCAACCTGTGGCGGTGCTGCCAGGAAATGCACGAGGGCTCGCAAGCAGCGCCTCGGCTGTTATCAGCCGCACGAGGCATTTTTGCTGCTTGGAGCCCTCGGCATTGTTGCCGCCGCAAGGTTCTCGAGGTCAGCGTCCTTCATGGTTTCCACGCCACGGGTGGACGCGCCCGAGAATCTTGCAGCCTCATTCCGCGAACCATGGCAGGCTGCAGGTTTGCCCGGCCGCCCAGTGCGGCCGGGCTTCCCAACGTCCTGCCGGAGCAATTACTTGCCGTCATCCGCCGTGGGCGGCGAGGCCGGCTGCGGCTGCGGCGCTGCGGGGGCCAGCCCCTCAGCCAGCTGCTTCTCTTGCGGCGAGAACTGCATGACCAGATCCGCCGCAACCCGCAGGAGGTCCGCACGGCTGGTCAGGTTCATCGCCTCGCCTGACCGCTTGATCGCACCGTTGACCACTTGCTCGGAGAACGGCGCGAGCTTGGCGGTATTGGCCTTGGCCTGCTCGGCCTTGACCATGTTGGCATCCACGCGCTCAGGCAGCTCCGGGGTGCCGAACCAGATCGTCGCCTTCTTCAGATCCACATCGCCCGGGGCGATGGCGATCACATAACCTGACTCGTAGCCGATGTTCAGCCGCTCGGCGGTCTGGTTGCCGACGTAGAGCACCGGCTCGGCCACCTGCCGTGCGTAGACCAGCTTGGGGTCCACCTTGAGCACCAGGAGATAGCCGGTCGTGACCGTCGGCTTGTCTTTGCTCCAGAAATGCTCGTAGCCCTGCTGGAGAGTGAACTTGCGGGCATACACCAGATCGTCTACGGCGGCGGGGGTTGAAGGAATCCGCGGCACCGGTGACTCTGCGGTCGAATTGGACGGAGGCGTGGCGGCGGGCGGTTCGGCATTCACTACCAGCACCGACGCCATCGTGACCACCGCCAACGTGCAAACAGCAAGGAATACGGTCTTCATAGTATCGTGTCCTTTCATAGGTTTCGTAGCACTCATTATCGTAAGCTCGACAAATCGTCCGATCATGCTCGGACCCTACTCGCTGCAGTGCACATCGAAGATCTTGACGGCATCCACGCCGGCTTCATCCAGCGAGTTGTTGGGCTGGTCCGTCGCGCTGAAGCGGATCTTCATCTGCGATGTCAAGGTGATGTAGTCCTTCAGGTAAACCGTCCGCGGTACCCAGCCTCCGGAGAGGTTGACGACGTGCTCGATCATCGTCCACGTCGCGCCGTTGTCATTGGAGACCTCGACATCGAACGGGTCGGAATCCAGGTCGTCGTTGTACCACCAGCGGGCATACCTGAGCACCGGGTTGGTCAGGCCGGCCATGTTGAGGAGCGGCGAAATCAGCCGCGTCGGGCCGCCGTCCACGTCGGTGTTGCAACTCGTGGTGCTGGTGTTGTTCTGCGTCACGTAGCAATAGCCCGAGCCGTCGTAATCCGAAGGCGGATCGCCGCGCGGCGGGACGCACTGGAGCGGGACAGCCCGCTGCCAGGCACCGCCGGCGACGGCAATGTTCTCAACGGTCCAGCCCTGATCGGTCTGGAAGTTGTCATCCAGGACGACGATGAGCTCGCCCACGAAAGAGCTGAAGGTCGTGCCGGGGGCGCCGGCCGGTTGACTGACGAGTCCGGTCACAACACCTTCGACGGTGAAGTAGAACTCTGGCCTGTCGTCACAGGACGGCGGCGGCAGCGTCGCATGGTATAGCTCACCGGCGTCGTGAGTCAGGGGCGCCGTCTGCCAGGCGCCGGTCGGCTCATAGCGGTAGTGGACCTGGGGTGAACCGGCGACGATGGTGTCGCTCCCCTCGTTGATGGCCACGTTGATCGTGGTCGGCGAGGTGGGGCTCATATACTCGGGAACGCCGCTCGGCAGGGTCATGGTCAGAGGCGTGAAGAACGGCGGATAGCCGTTATCAAGCATGAGCTGGTCGATGACGAACCGGCCCGAGCTGGTTCCCCACGAGGGACCGAAGTTCAGCCGAACCGCCACGATATTGCTCAGATCCAGGCCCGATCCGTTGGTGAGGAAATCCGTCAGTCTCACGCGGATGGTCCTCATCTCGTTAAAGTAGCCTCCGTCCCGGGCATACGGCTGCCCGAAGCCTCCGCCGTAAGCGCCGGTGCCGATCGAGCTGCTCACGCCGTTACCGTCACGGAGGGTGAGGGTGCAGGTCTTGATGCCGAGAGGCGTGAGCGTATACGGATGCTGCGTGCCCTGGGCTCCGCGGAAGGAGATGTACAGATCGTTGGAGAAGTCGCGGTACGCCGGAATGACTTCCCACTCGTAGTACTTGTTGCTGTTGTTCCAGTCGAACACCACGCCGCGCTCGACGTCCGAAGGACCGTCCTGCGTGGCGCCGTTGAACGGATCGCTGGTCATCCAGGTGAAGCTGCTGTTGTTGTCATTCAGCAGACCCTCGGTGAGGTTGTCCACGTTGTACGTGACCGAACCGCCGGAGCTGCTGACGCCCGTCCCCGTGCCGGACTGGTAGTCGTCGATCACCGTGTTGCCATGGTCAGATCCGTTGCGATACTCGTTGCTCACCACGATGCACGGGTTGCTCGTGTCCACGCCGATGGGGTGGAATCGCTCGTACTGCCGCCACAGGAAGTCGGTCGCGGGGATGTTGCCCTCGACGTAGTGCTTGACCAGCGGCAGCAGGTAGCCCAACTGGATCAGGTGGGTTGTGGGTCGCCCGATCAGGCACGGACCGTCAGCGACAGAGGAACCTCCGCCGTCGTGGAAGTCACCGTGCCCGGCGCCCTGGATGATCGTGGACTGGGAGTACCGCGTGGCGCGGTCATGCAGGTGGAAGGTCTGGCAGAGATCGCAGTCGGCTCCGCCGTTCACGTCGGCGTCGGCCGAACCGGTCCACAGGTGGTAGTTGGCCGCGTGCGGATTGGAACTGGCCGGACCCAGGAAGTCGGTCGGCGCCATGCTGCTGATCAGCACGATGTCGCTGGCCTTGTAGTTCGTGGGCGTATAGGACGGCGGGCTGTCCGTGATCCGGTCGTAGCCGCGGGCCACGCCTTCGGCACCACGGCTGTGGCCGATCCACACGATATGGTGCGTGTCCACGTGGTTATTGAGGATGCCGCTGGCAATTAACGGCAGCTTGGAGATGAAGGCGTCGGTGTGCTCGCAGGTAGTCAGCGAGCAGGAGTCGATGCCGGCTCCGGTCGCGTTCTGGTGCGACATCACCACGTAGCCGTAAGAGGCCAGGTGGTGGCCGATGTGGCCGTACCACTGATAGTTGTGGCCGTTGCCGTGGCTGACGACGACCATCGGCAGTTTGCCCATCGAAGCGATATTGGTGGGGTAATAGATGTCTTCGAGGGTGAAGCCGGAGGGTATTCCGTAAATCTGTCCCACGTCATAAGTGGGGATGTTCGTGACCGCCAGCGGTCCTGACACCGTCGTGTCGGCCACGACGTACAAGCCGGCCTCGTTGCCGTATCCGTCGATGAAGTCACCGGGATCCAGCACGCCGTTCCGGTTGAAGTCAATCACCACGTCGTAGCCTACGCCCAGACCCGTGCCCGCATAGCCGCTGAGCTCGCCGGGGGCTACCACGGTGAAGGTGTCGCCTTGAATGGTGGTGCCGCTGAAGGTCGCTGCCATGGCCCCGCCCGGCGTTACGTCCACCAGTGACGGGTCAGCCTGCCATTGTGCCTCGGTCTTCTTGGCGGTGATGTAAATGTCGCCCGTCTTTCCGAAGATGTCCGGGAATTGCGTGGGGTCGAGGGCCACTTGAATGGTGGCGTTCTGGTTGAAGGCCCTGACATACTCGAAGTAGGGGTACGCGACCAGCGAGTTGCCGGCCAGTTGGGTATAGAAGATCTCCGTCTCAAGGCCCATCACCTTGAAGGTGAAGAGCTGGATGTCCCGACCGTCGACCTGACCGTCGTGATTGCAGTCGGCCAGGTTGCGGGAGCACCAGGGGTAGGTCGTGGCATAGGTCGTGGGATCGATCAACGCCATGACGAACGCGGGGATGTCGAGAACGTCGACCGCCCCATCACAATTGAGGTCCGCATAGCCGAAGGACTCGCATTCGTCCGGAATTCCGTTTCCATTCAGGTCCAGGCTCGTCCCGCTCGCAAGGTCGCACGAATCCGGGACGCCGTTGGGCTGGCAATCGGGAACCAGGTGCATGGCGACGGCGCAACTGTCTGCGACGGTGTCCCCATCGCAATCTCCGCCGCAGGTCGTACCCGCGCCCAGCCAAGTATAGCCGCAATCGAACTCGTCTTCCTCGGTACACCCGAGGATGCCGTTGCAGCACGCCCCGAGCGGCGGCTGCGGGCAGGACACCCCGGAACAGATCGTGTCGGCGCCCTGCCAAATGCCGCCGTAAGTCGTTTCGCATTCGCCCGCGGTTACATTGTCGAGGCAGCTCCCGTCCGGAAGGCAGCACGCCCCAATGGGCACCGGACCACCACAATTGCCCGCCGGGTCGCAGGTGTCCACGGTGTTGCCGTTCACCACGAAGTCGGCCCAGCCGGTGCTACCGTCGGTGAAGTAGTCCTCATGATCGGTCCAGCTCGCGCCGAAGTTCGTCGTGATGTACTGCCGGCACCTCGGCCGAGCGACGGCGTCCCAAAGCAGGCTCGGGGTGCGACTGGCCAGGCCGGTCCAGCTTTCGTAATAGACAATCACAAAAAAGGGACCGGCGACACAGGTGTTGATGGGTATGGTGAAGTCTCTAAGCGAACCCTCCGGCGGAATCGTGAACGTGGTGACGGAAGACCGGAAGATCTGCGAGACGGGCTGTGAACAGGGGTCTCCGTCCGTCCCCGGGCAATTCACGCCAACCGAGAAGCCGAGCGTTCCGGGACCCGAGGGCTGACCGAACATTGTGGAGTCGGCAAACTCCAGCTGCACGTTCTGAATGAAGAATGGATACGGATTGGCGCCGCAGCCGGGAGCACCGGCGCCGCCGGACCCCGCCGGATCAAAGTAAACCGCCATTCCGCCGCCCGGTACCGGCCAGTTCAGGTATCCCGCCGCAATGGCTCCCTGCATATTGTTGATGGCGCAGGCCGCTCGCGGTGAGCCGCCATCAGTCACGCTCTCGGCGAATCCCGGCAGAATCGGGGTGGTGACTGCCAATTGCCGGTCGCCACCCGCGCCGAACATCGCGCCGGAGAGCAATAACAATGCTGTAATGATCATCATCCCAAAGTGCCTTCTCATCCTCAGGTCCTCCTGATCGTGGGTGTGGGGAGCGATAATCCCCTGCCAGTGACACCTACCGCCGCACACGCAACGGTTCCCGGGCGGGAGAGCGAAATGCGTAGCACCTTCTTTGCGACCGAAAATTGGAGTTGTGGCAGCTCGGTAGTGGTGCAGCGTCTCACCGTTCCCGGCGGTTCCAGGCACCATAATACCGAAAAATGCGGCTCGATCCAAGCAGAATTGGACTCGCTCGCGCCGGCACTGGCTTTTTCCTTACGATCCATGGGCCCAATGGCCCACGATTGCGTTTAGAACAGGGCATTCTTACAGGATGGCTGCCGTCGAAGGCACCGGAGAGCATCCGCCCGAAGTAACCAAAGGCCTCACGGGGATTGAGGGTTTACCCTAAGCGAGAACCGTCAAGTGATCCTGCATCCTCGCGCGTCGGCCGCGTCCAGCTTGTGGCCGCTCGGCCCATCGTGACTTGGTGGTCACTCGTGTTCTGCAGGGTCTGCGTGACTCGCAGGCCCGCCGTCCGGTGGACCTGAAAGTGAACTGCTCCCAGCATTATTGCTCCCTTTGCGACGCCTGCCTCCACGCTGATGAAGGGGAGGACGAGGACGGAAATGACGACCGCGATGATGAGTCATGTCCGGACGCTGCATCCCATGATGGAGGGGATGACCATGGCGTTTTGAAACTCGATGAATTCGTCGGGATGCGAACCATGCCCGCGTGCAAGCGACCGAAAGAGCTCAATCAACTTGTGCGGGCTCTTGGCCGTGGCATGGCGGACGGCGGCGGCAATCTCGCAAAGACAAGACGGGCTGGGTCATGAGCGAAAGGGAGGTGCAGGCCAGACAAAATGAGCAACCCGCGATTGAGCTGCGAGCGTATCGCGACTTTAAAGAGTGGTCCGAGCCGGAATGGCGCCGTTGGCATAAGCCGGCTTACCGTTCCTGCGCAGCTTACGTGACTAGCGGGGGTTGGACTCGAACCAACGACCTCCGGGTTATGAGAACGATTGAGAGGTCGCGCCCAAATCGAACACCTTCCGCAAGTTACTGACTTCACAGCTCCTTAGGAACAAAACGATCGCTCTGCATGTTGAGCATGCGGAGCATGTGTTGCGCGAGTTTAGTTAC
>DATKKX010000356.1:0-8644 GCA_035542775.1 Phycisphaerae bacterium
CGGCATTCGCCATGAGCGATCCGGCGGCCAGCGTCAGAATGGCCAGCACTCCCACGCCCGACGCCACGGCCTGGTACGCCCGGCGATAAGACTTCCATGCGCTGCCCTCGCGGTGCACGGTCGGCAGGAACAGCCACGCTACAACGCCCGCGATCACGGGCACGAGCAGCATGACCCACATTACGGCCAGTTCCGCCCTGCCGATCGATCCGTCGCGGTGCCACTGACGCCAGACGTCGGCGAATGAGTACTCATAAACAGGCATACCGGGTGACCGCCACTCCCGCTCGACGGTCGCACCCCACATCAAGAGAAAGACGAACACCCCGGCCACGCAGCCAATGCCGAGAACAAAGGCGATCAGCCAGGCGACACGCGGACCGCCGGTCATCCGCACCGCCGCCCGGCGCGGCGTAAAGATGCCCCACCACGGCGCGAACACGACGCCGAGCCAGGAGTACGGCCGTCGCTGCGTTTCAACGCCCTGTTGTGTCGCAGCTTCATTCATGTGATTTGCCGCCCGCGATTCTAACCGCTCGCCGGCGCGGAGACGAAAACGCCCGGCGAGTCACCCCGCCGGGCGTTGAATCTCACGCTTCACTATCGCAACCACCCCCCGTGGTGCCGACGCCCTCCCCGTCAATCCCCCCCTTCGCTGCCGACCTCCACCGCCTTCGGCGCAGCCGCCGGACTCGCTGGTGTCCCCGTCGCAGGCTTGGCCGCGGCCGGCCTCCCCGCAGCCGGCTTGGCCGCCGCGGGCGGCGTCTCTCTTGCCGGGGGCTTCTCAGCCGCAACGGGCGCCTTGGCCGGCGCTTTGGGCGCGGCCGAAGCTGCCTCCGCCTTGCCTGGCTCCACCGGCGTGGTATCCATGCCGGGCACATGCTCTTGTCGTGAGACCAGGTATATCTCGACGCGCCGATTGGCCTCGGCGCCGCCTCTCGGAGGATTCACCACGCGCGGCCTGAACTCGCCATAGCCCATCGCCGCCATCCGTTTGTAGTCCACGCCGGACCCATTCAGCACGAACAGCACAGCTACCGCGCGGTGCACCGACAGATGCCAGTTGGTCGGGTGCTTCTTGGCGGTGCCGGGGCCGATCCGCACGTCGTCGGTGTGGCCGACGATGACGATCTCGAACGGCTGGGCCGCGGCGCTGTTGACGATCTCGGCGAAGGCCTGCAACGACGCCTTGGCCGTGTCGCGGACCTCGTCGCTGCCCA
This sequence comes from Phycisphaerae bacterium, assembly GCA_035542775.1. Taxonomy (GTDB): domain Bacteria; phylum Planctomycetota; class Phycisphaerae; order UBA1845; family UTPLA1; genus DATKKX01. The sequence continues at coordinate 1,221 of DATKKX010000356.1, forward strand.
GGGCAAACGTCAGATCGCTCTTCCATCGCACCGCCCCGCGGAGCGGATCATACTCCACCGCGTCGGGGTACCTGGCCGCGAATTCCTTCAAGGCCTTGTCCAGCTCCGGCGGCAGCTTGACCTCGACGACCTTCACGTCGCCGATGCCCTTGGCCAGCATGTCATCCATCTTCGCCTGAAGGTCCTTGGCGAAGGCATCCAGCCGCGCGTTCTCCGACTTCAGCGTCTCCGCCAGCGCCTTGGCCTGATCCAGCTGGCGGAGCAAATCCTCCCGCTCGGCCTGGAGGGCATTGGCCCGCGCGCGCTCATCCGCGAGATCGCGTTCCAAAGCTTCGGCCCGCTCGACCGCCTTCCGCCGTCCGAACTTCTCCCGCAGGTATTCATCCCGCGAGACGCATCCCGCCGTGGTCATCCATATGCTTGCCAATCCGCCTACCAGCACCAGCATCCTTGTCGTTCTCATCGCCTGTCTCCAATCCTGCTCATGTTCCGCAGGTCGTGATTTTCGAGAATGGTTCTGGCATCTGCCGCGTGACCAACCCGCGCCAACGCCGCCGGGTATTATGCCTACCCCCCACCCGGGCATCAACCATCATTACCACCCCCGAAAACCGGGCCTGAAATGCACGAAATGCGGTCACCGCCTCGGCATTTCCTGTGCGGGGACACCGGCGCGCCGCGCCGCCGCTGCGCGCGGCGAGGACGTTGGAAGTCGCCGGCTCGAGGTCATTGGTCACGGCCGATGGACGGCGACCGGACGCATGTGCCAGGGCCGACAATATGCCCTTGCGGGTCGGAATGTCACCCTGGCGATTGACCGCGGATCTGGATGTATCGGATCTGCTGGCCAAAGATCGCGGCCGGTATGGGGAGGGCGAAGCCCTGCTTTGTCCGTGAGGCGCGAGGCGAGTTCCGCCCACCGCCATCGGCTTGCCGTTTCCAGCCGAGACGGCGTTTGCGGCTGCCGGACGCCGTTACACCAGCATTGGGTTCGCCGCACGGTGGTAATCTCCGGTAAAAGCCGGTACGGAAGAAGCAGCGGTCAGCGGTCAGCAGTCGGCACTCGGCATTCTGGTTTTGCGCGCTGGTGGGTACCTCCTTTCTTGTCGGGCGGGCTGCTTGAACTCCGGCAAAGTTGAAATCTCTTGAAAGGGGTTGAAAGCCGCTGAAGCTTTTAGCTATTTGCTGTTAGCTATTGGCCACCCTCAGGACCCGGCGGGCGGCCGCTCGGGGGCCTGCTGCAAACCGGAGAAATTTTTCTCGCCGCACTTTAGCGCATGTTAAGGGATGTTACCGCAGATGGAACTTGTCCAATCGTGCGTGGCCACTGTTCAAGCAACCTCCCCTTATGCAGGTACACAATTGCCGTAATCCCAACTATACCCGAACATTAGCCGGAAGTCAAATGGCGCTGCGGAAAAACGAAAACCGACCATCGAAGAGTGGAAATCGAAAGGCTGAGATCGGGGTATTCGGCGTGTTCATGCGATGGCAGAGAAGTGGGGTCGTGCAGGCTTGGAGCAAGGGGCTGTGAGCAGATCGGCCCGGTCATCGCCAGGCTTGCTATTCGGAGGCGGGAATTGTACACTGGCGTGTATGCACCAGGTGCCCGGCGTGCGGGACGAATACGAAGGTGCGAAAGGTGCCGCTGGTGGTCGTCGTTGAGCCTAAGCAGCCCGTCGCCTTGAACAAGACCTGCCGCTACTGCAAGCACTGCGACCTGCTCATGGCGCGGCAGGCGGAGGTCGAGGCTCTCCTGGTGGTGGCCCTCGAAAAGACCTGCCCGCACGTCATCGGCCATCCCTACACCGTCATCGGGACGCTGGACCGCGAGGATTGGCGCGACGGCTCGCGTGCCCGATGCCCGGCGGCTGAGATATTTCGCCGAACACATGTGTTTGAGGATTTCCTGCACTTTGGATACGAGCCTGGCGGGTGGGGGCCGGCGTGAACCCCCTCCACGCACGCGTCACGGCCAAAGCAGAGCTTTGTCCTCCCCGATTCACGCCGTGGCGAACATACGCATCCCGCTGTCGCCGGTGAGGGCAGCGGCTCCACCTTGCGGCCGTCATTCGGAGGTGTCCAGTACCGCCATGAACGCCGATTGCGGAATGGCCACTTTGCCGACCTGCTTCATGCGCTTCTTGCCCGCCTTCTGCTTCTCCAGGAGCTTGCGCTTGCGGGTGATGTCGCCGCCGTAGCACTTGGCGGTCACGTCCTTGCGGACCGGCTTGATGGTCTCGCGGGCGATGATGCGGTTGCCGACGGCGGCCTGGATGGGGATCTCGAAGAGGTGGCGGTCGATCTCCTTCTTCAAGCGGGTGATCAACCGTCGGCCGCGGTACTCGGCCCGCGAGCGGTGGACGATCACGCTGAGGGCGTCCACCGGTATGCTGTTGACCAGGATGTTCAGCTTCACCAGGTCGTCGGCCCGGAAGCCGATCAGCTCGTAGTCCATCGTGCCGTAGCCGCTGGTCACGCTCTTGAGCCGGTCGAAGTAGTCGTAGATCACCTCGGCCAGCGGGAACTCGTAGGTCAGCACCACCCGCTCGGGCGAGAGGTACTCGGTCCGCTGGTGCGCCCCGCGGCGGGACTCGCTCAGCTTCATCACGCCGCCGATGAACCTGCTCGGCAGGATCAGGTCGGCGCGGACATACGGCTCGCGGATCTCCTCGATCTGCTCCGGCGGCGGCAGATCGGCGGGCGACTCCAGGATGCGGGTGACGCCGTCCTTGTACAGGATCTCGAAGCCGACGGTCGGCGCGGTCTGCACAACGTCGATCTCGCTCTCCCGCTCCAGCCGCTCCTGCACGATCTTCATGTGCAGCAGGCCGAGAAAGCCGCAGCGGAAGCCCACGCCGAGGGCCGGGCTGGCGGCGGGCGTGAAGTTGAAGCTCGAGTCGTTGAGCCACAGCTTCTCGATGGCCTCGCGGAGCTGAGCGCTGGTGGTGCCCGGCCCGGGGTAGAAGTCGCAGAAGACCATCTGCTGCGGCGGGCGGTAGCCGGGCAGCGGCTCAGGGCACGGCCGGCCGTCCAGCGTGACGGTATCGCCGATGTTCACGTCGTGGATGGTCTTGATGCCGGCGAAGAAGTAGCCCACGTCGCCGGCGGAGAGCTCCGGACGGCTGGTCAGCTTGGGCGTGCAAACGCCGAGGTCGCTGACCTGGTGCACTCGCCCCGCTGCCATGAGCAGCACCTTGTCGGCCTTGTGGAGGACGCCGTCCATCACGCGGACGTGGCAGACGACGCCGCGATGGGGATCGGCCTTGGCATCATAGATCAGGGCCTTGAGCGACTCCTCCGGCGAGCCCAGCGGCGGCGGAATCCGCTCGACGATGGCCTGGAGGATCTCCTCGACGCCGACGCCGGTCTTGGCGGAGGCGAACAGCGCGTCCGACGCGGGCAGGCCCAGGACGTGCTCGAGTTCCAGGGCGATGTCCTCCGGGCGGGCGGCGGGCAGGTCGATCTTGTTGATGACCGGGATGATCTTGAGGTTCGCGGCGATGGCCTTGTAGGCGTTGGCCAGCGTCTGGGCCTCGATGCCCTGGACGGCATCGACCAGCAGCAGGACGCCCTCGCAGGCGGCCAAGGCGCGGCTGACCTCGTAATGGAAGTCCACGTGGCCGGGAGTGTCGAGGAGGTTGAGGGCGTAGGTGCCGACGGCCGGGGAGGTTGAGCCGGGCGCGGCCGCGCGAGGGCGCGGGCCGCTACCTGACTGTGGGCCGGGGTATTCGTATTCCAGCGTGGCGCGGTTGGCCTTGATGGTGATGCCCATCTCCCGCTCCAGGTCCATATCGTCGAGGAACTGGTCGCGGAACTCCCGCTCGGAGATCGCCCCGCAGCGGAGCAGCAGCCGGTCGGCCAGCGTGCTCTTGCCGTGGTCGATGTGGGCGATGATGGAGAAGTTGCGGATCCACTCCGTATCCATCGCCGCATTGTAACCGCTATTGCGGCAACGGTCGCCGCTGCTCTGGTGACTCGACTGCCGGCCCGCTAGAATGCCGCGCGACGAACGCACCCGGGCGCTACTGCGACGGGAACGGGCCTTGCCCGTCCAGCGCCCCGCTTGCGAGGAAACCATGGAGCCCGATGCTCAGAAGCAGATCGCCGCCGCCCTCAAGTGTCGCTTCGAAGCCGACGCGTTGCTCGGCGCGAGATCGCTGCCGATCGTGATCCCGACAGTGAAGAGCGTATCCCCAGGCACCGCACCGGCTATGAGTCGGGGTTCTGCTGCCTTGGAGACGCGCGCCAGACCGGCGGCCGGTCAACCGGCAGCAACGCCCGCCACGGGCCTGCCTGACATCCAGCCCCTGGCTCCGCGGGCGCCCCCCGAGGCGGCGGAAGTCGAGGCGCGGCGCGTCCAGCTCGATGTCATCGAGAACAACGAGGTCAAACCGTGCGTCCGGTGCGGACTGGCCAAGACGCGGACGAAGACGGTTTTCGGCGTCGGAAGCGCGGCCGCGAGGATCCTATTCGTCGGCGAGGCCCCGGGTCACGATGAGGACGTAAGCGGCGAGCCGTTCGTCGGCCGTGCCGGCAAGCTGCTGACCGACATGATCGAGAAGGGCATGGGCCTGCGCCGCGAGGACGTGTACATCTGCAACGTGCTCAAGTGCCGGCCACCCAACAACCGTACGCCGGCGGCGGACGAGATCGCCGCGTGCAAGGACTACCTGTTGCGACAAATCGAAATCATCCGGCCGGAGCTGATCATCGCCCTGGGGGCCCCCGCCGCTCAGACCCTGCTCGGTACGCGCGACGGTATCGGCCGTCTCCGGGGCCGGTTTCACGACTTCTACCCCAGCGGCTCCAGCATGATCGGCGAACCCATCCCGCTGCTGCCGACCTTCCATCCCGCCTACCTGCTCCGCAGCCCCGGGGAGAAGACGAAGGCCTGGGCGGACCTGAAGATGGCCATGGCCAAGCTGGGCATCCCCTTGCCGAAACGCGGCCGATGAGGCGATCCGGTCTTCTCACGCGAACCTCACCACGATGAACACGAAGATCACGTAGAAAACCGTTGAAGAGTAGATGAGCAGGTCTGCCGGGCGGTGAAGCCGGACGCAGGCTGCCGGGAGGCATCCTCGTCTGGTCATATCATTTCCATTGTCTTCGTGATCTTCGTGTTCTTTGTGGTGAGACCGACCGAAACGGTCGTGTAGCGTCAGTCGACGCGACCGACTGACACGATCTTCTTGCGGGAGTACTTCTTACCGTCCTGCAGCGCGACGTTCACCGTCACCTCGTAGCGGCCGGGCTCAGCATAGGCGTGGGTGGGGGCGGCATCGTGCGAGTCGGTACCATCGCCGAAGAACCACTTCTGCTTTACGGCCTTGGGCAGCGCGTCCAGATCGAAACGCATCTCCAGCCGCTTGGCGCCGCCGGTCGGCGTGGCGCGGATGCGCACCCAGGGCGATTTCTTGGCGACCTCCCGGAAATACTTCCAGGGCACGGCTGGGTCGATCCGGCGGTGGCTGCCGGTGATCTCCCGCTCGTCCGGGTGGATGCCGGCGGCCCACAGCCACTTGAGCAAGGCCATAGACTGCTCCCGCAGAAGGTCGCTCACGCCATAGATGACCAGCACCTTCTGCCAGGGGTCCACCTGATCGCGGGGGACATCCATGAAGCGCTCGTCGAAGGAGCTCTGCCGGATGGCGAGGGCGCGAAAGACGTCCGGGTTTCGCAGGCCGGTATTCAGAATAGCGTAGCCCCCGGCCGACCAGCCGGTCATGAAGACCTCGTTTTCGGCGATGTTGTAGCGAAGCTTGACGGCCGAAACGGCGCCGAGAATGGCCTTCTCGTCCTCGCGTTGCAGGGCGATCTGCTCCTCGGGCGGCGGCGGGAAGTCGCCCTTGGTTCCGACCAGTTTTGGAGCGATGACGATGATGCCGCTGTCCTCGGCGAACTTGGCCCACTCGCGCATCTGCAGCTCGGCGGTGTCGTAGGGCCAGGTGCCGTGACAAGCGACGATGAGGGGCCAGGCGTGCTTGTCCGAGTAGGTGCTGGGAACGTACAACAGATACTGCCGCCGGCTCTGCTCGTCGGTCTCTTCGTGCACCTTGGCCTGGGATGGCAGGGTCTCCAGGGCGGGGCAGCCGCAACAGAGCAGAGCAAGGCCGCTGAGCAGGCTGACGGTCGCCAGGCGGCGAAGGGTTTGCGCACGCCGCAATCCGTGATCGGGTCCGGGCGTTTGCATGGCGGCCGTATATATAGGCTTAACACGACCTCAAAGCCAGGGGAGGCTTGTCAGCAACTGAGGGCGGCGCTATACTTGTAGTCGGAATTCCGGCAGGCGGCAGCGAATTTGCAGGCGGCTGCGCCCGCTGGACGATAGGGAGACGTCCGATGCCAGCCAAACTAGATGGACGATCGATACTGGTCGTCGACGATGATCCGGACATTGTGGCAACGGTGAAGATGGCTTTCGAGGCCTCCGGGGCCAAGGTGACCACGGCCCGCGACGGGAACAAGGCCGTCGAGTTAGCTCGCAGCATCAATCCCGACCTCATCATCCTCGATATGATGATGCCCAAGCGCAGCGGCTTCCTGGTGATGGAGACGCTCAAACCGCAACGAAAAGCCGGCACGAAGCCCTTTGTCATCATGATCACGGCGAACGAAGGCAAGCGTCACGAGCAATACGCGCGCTATCTTGGCGTGGACGAATACGTCAACAAGCCCTTCAGCATGGACATGATTCTGGAACGTTCCTGCGAACTGCTGGGCGGGGACTTCTCTGAGCCAGATCATGCTCCTCCGAAATAGTAGCCGCACTGCGCCACCGGCGCCATTTCCAGGGCTTGGAGCTCATGATCTCGCCGACCAGTTGATACGGGTTTGGGGGCCTAATAATTGACTGGGCAAGCAGTTAGGGCGCGGCCTTGCAAAGCGGAGCCGCGGCGTATAGGCTTATAGGATTGTTATGAGAGGTGTTGGGAATCCGCGGGCGCGCGGGAACGGATCTTGTTGGAAGGCGTGTGTGCACGAGGAGCGTCACGGAGTATGGCGTTAACGTTAGCCGATAAGGCCAAGTTGGTAGGGACACACCGGCGGCATGACAAAGACACGGGCTCGCCGGAAGTTCAAGTTGCGCTGCTGACCACAAGGATCCAGCAACTCACTGAGCATCTCAAGGTGCACAAGAAGGATCACTCCTCGCGCCGCGGGTTGCTGAAAATGGTTGGGACACGGTCCAGCCTCCTCACTTACTTGAACAGAGTGGACCGTGAAAGATATCAGAAGATCATTGATAGCCTGGGCCTGCGAAAATAACGGTTTCTCGCCGAGGCCTCCCAGCGAATCGAGAGGATTTGTCTCTCTCGCGAATACGTGCATGCCTAACGGCATGGCACTGGGCGGTGGGTATTTCATCCCCCGCGTGCAGTGCGGCATCTCCCCCCTCCCATATGATAGGAGAAGCTTCA
>DATKKX010000357.1:0-10550 GCA_035542775.1 Phycisphaerae bacterium
CAGGACCTGCCGCCGGTTCTGGAGAGTTCGCAAGGCCTGGCGGTGACGCCGACGCAAAGGCTGTACTGGAGCGATCACGTAACGACGACCCAACCGGCCAAGACAACGATCTCGAAATCCGACTTTTCGGGCAGTGGCGAAACAGCGATCGTTTCCTTTCCCAGCGCCGTCGGGCCTGGCCCGATCGCGGTCAATGAGGCGCTGAATCTGGTGTGCTGGACGCAGCCCTTGGGTGTCACGGGCGGAAGCCAGATCTTGGCCTGCGATCTCAACGGGGCCGGTTCGCCCTACGCCATCTACTCGTCGGTCAACCCTCTCGCCGGCATCGCGGTTCTGGCGGGTCCCGGTGACGGGGCGCCGATTCCCATCATCTACAGGGTCGAGGTCACCGCCTGGCCGAGCTCGGAGATTCGCCGGGCGACGCTGAATGGAACATCCCTCGGCCCCGATCACTCTGTCGTAACGATCGACAATGATGTAGCCGCGCACCTGGCGATCGATGCGACGGCGGGAAAGCTCTATTGGACGCAGCCCCTCGCAGGCAAGATCGGGCGATGCAACCTGGACGGCAGCTCGCCGGAGGATTTCCTGACGGACCTGGGACCCGTCACCGGCATTGCGGTCTGGCGCGTAGAGGCATGGCGCGCGGCCTGGCCGGTGGTGAAGCCGGAGTCGATGGTTGCGACGCCGTTGCTGTCGGCGTCAGCCATTTCGCCGTAGAAGCAGACTCGCATCCGGGAGAGTTTCAGCCGCCGTTGTGAATGCGGCCCAATTCCTGACTGCGTCGAAAAGCGGCCAGGACCGCCTCGGTGACGTGTTCCGCGACCTTGCACTCGCGGAGCTTGTTCATTGCCGCCTGGGTTGTGCCGCCCGGGCTGGTGACCGCGGCGCGCAGCTCGGCCGGTGAAGCGCCGTGCTCCAGCAGCATCGCGCCGGCACCGACGCAGGCGTGGGCAGCCAGCACCTGGGCGTCCTCCCGGCGGAGACCGGCGGCCACGCCTCCCTCCATCATCATCTCAACGAAATAGTAGAAATAGGCCGGGCCCGAGCCGGCCACCGCGGTGACGGCGTTCATCAGGTCCTCGTCCTGCACTTCGACGGTGACGCCGCCGGCGTTGAAGAGGTGCTTGGCTTCCTCCAGGTCGTCGAGCGACGCGTACTTGCCGCGGAACAAGCCCGTCACACCGCGACCCAGGCCGTAGGGCAGATTGGGCATAGCGCGGATGACGCGGATAGGGCCGTCACCGAGCGTCCTGGCCACGCGGTCGGTATCCACGCCGGCCATGAGGCTGATGAAGAGGTGGTCGTTCGGGGGGATGGGGCGAATGCTGGCGGCGGCCTCGTCGAACTTCTGCGGTGTCACGGAGAGGAGCACCAATCGCGAGTCGCGGATGACGTCGGTGTTCTGTTTGGCGACGACGACATCGAGCGGGTGGGCCTGGAGCTTTCGCGAATTGGTGACGATGATGCGGTCGCCGCTCAGATAGCCGCTATCGATCAGCCGCTTGATCATGATGGCGGCAATGTGCCCGGTACCGATAATGCCTAATGCGTACTTGTGCGTCGCCATGTGTCTGCTCGCTTCCGGCAAGGCCCGTTCGAGGGATCATATGGTGCGAAGTTGTCGTGGTATGCAGATCGGCTATCGGCCGACCCGGGGCCACTAGAACCTGTCTTGAAGCTGGGGCTCGAGGCTCGATAAAGTTTGCGGTCTGGCGTCTGCGCCGGTAATCTGGGACACGGCGCGGTTGGAGACCCGAGGAGTCGAGGGATGAAGGAGCCGACGACATGTCAGAGGTACCCATCGCGCAGCCTGTTGACGTTCCTAAAACAGTCATCGCCGACGACATGGCCTGCGTGATCTGCGGCTACAACCTCCGCAGCCTGCAGGCCAGCGGTCGCTGCCCGGAATGCGGCTCGCCCGTTCATCGCTCGATCCATGGTGACTTGTTGAGATACGCCGACGCGGAGTGGCTTGGAAAGGTGCTGTTGGGCATCACGCTGATGCTGTGGGGGATCCTGGTCATGATTCTGCTGCGCATCGCAGAGGGCATCGGCTCCGCCGCAAAAACCAACGAGGTCTATTTTGTGGGCCCAGCCCTCGCCGCAAGCGTTCTTGATGTGCTCGCGGCGTTCCTCATCACGGTGCAGGAGCCGAAGATCGCCATGAGTGAGGATACGGTCACGTGGCGGAGAATCATACGGATCTGCGCTGTGGTTTCCATCCTGGGACAGGTATTGGCCCAGCTCGAGGCATTCCTGGGAAACACGTGGTTGATTGCTATTGGCGCAGTGTTGAGCCTGGCGGCGGCAGTGGCCTATTTCGGCAAGTTCGTGTACTTGCGGCGGTTTGCCCTTCGGATTCCGGATCAGAACCTGGCCAGGTCCACGAGGATCGTCATGTGGGGTTTTGTCATCACGGTCGCAGGGGCCGGCATCCTGGCCGGTGTCATCGCCTTCTTGGTAGCCGCGGCCGGCAGCCCCTCTCCACCGCTGGGTGCAGTAACGGGCGTGGCATGTGTAGCGGGTATCAGCGGATTCGTGTTCGCGATGTGGTATCTGGTTCTATTGGTGAGCTACAGAAACGCCTTCAGCGATGCCAGGACTTACTCCCGACAATACGCCGCAGCGATGCCGGGACCGGGCTCGCAAGCATAGCCTGGCCGTGCAACTCGGATGCGAAGCATGAATGCCACGATTCGGGCGGTAATCAAGCGCTTTGCTTGCGGATGATCATGTCGAAATTGCGCACCATGGACCGGTGCAAGCCCAGGCCGATCAGGCCGTACACGGCGGCAGAGCAGAAAGAGGCGATGAAGGCGATCGTGCGACAGAGGATGATGTCGCCGGCGGTCAGGTTCGCGCCCGTGCCGGCCACCGCGGTCGCCGGATCGATGACGACATAGACCGCCGTGACGGGCGTCAGCGGCATGAATGCGGCGGTGAGGGTGGGGCTGTCCTGCCTTTGTATGGTGAACGCGCAGCCGGCAGTCGCCGCAAAGACGAGGATGACGATGCCCATGCTGGTGAAGACGGCGCCGAGGGTCTTCTTGTTCTTGATGGAGGCCTGAAGGCCGAGCATGCAAGCGAACGCGGTGAAGCAGATCAGCAGCACCGGCAAGGTGATGAGCGTTTCGGGGTGAACCGCCGGACCGGCCGGCTTGAACATCCGCCCGGAGACCAGGTCGAACAGAACAAACAGGCCGACCGTCAGGAAGGGACCCAACAGGAGCGGACCGGCGGCGTTGACCAGCCCCCAGACCTTGCCGCGAATGATGGCGCTGCTGGTCAGCGGCGTGGCCAGGACGAGCTCCATGGTGTTGGATTCTTTCTCGCGGGTCATGGAGGTGGCGGCGGTGGCGGTGGCGATGAACAAAGCGACGCCCAGCTCGGTAGCGAGAATGCCGTACAACCATGCTCGCGTGATCGCCGGCGTGACGGAGCCTTGGGCATAGTAAATCAGCAGCGTGAAGGCGACGACCATGCCGGCGGCCAGCATGGTGTAGCGCACGAGATAGCCGCCTCCAGCGGCGGCGCCGGTCACCGCCTCGCGCCAGGCGATGGGATTCAACCGGACCGACCGCGGCCGGCGCCGGCGTTCGTCGCCATCCCCCTCGGGCTTCGAGCGGCAGAACAGGCGGGCGAAGAGGGTCGCTTCGCCCTGTTTAGCGCCGCGCCGGACGAAGAAGAGACAGGCGACAATCAGGGCCACCGACGCCAGGACGGTCATGACGACGTAGCTGTATTGCGGATAGGCCAGGAGGTAGCTACCGGGAAAGCCGCGATGGGCGACCGCGCCATAGACCGGGGCGGGCGTCTCGCCGAGGACAACGCTCAGCGCCAGGAAGGGGTGAAAGGCCGCCAGCCAGCTCATGGAGGTGTCCCGGCCGGGGGCCGGCTGGGCTTCCGGCGGGATGAGACCACTCCACGACGACAGGCTCCCCACGGCGATGAGGTACAGAGCGATGGCCAGATAGAAGGAGAAGATGGTGCGGCCGGTTCCGACGCGGATGACGCTGATGCTGATGGCCAGGGAGCCGGTGAGCAGGGCGGTGGCCGCGGCCAGAATGATGGAGAGGGCGATCTTATCGCCGGTCACGCCGCCGTACACCATGAGGATGCAGAAGAGGGGTATGCCCGCGATCAGCAGGACGAAGACGAAGAAGAGCCGGCTGAAGAGCGAGCCGAGCACGATCTGGCCGTTGGTGAGCGGCGTGGACAGGAGGATGCTGTAGGTCTGGGAGTCCTTTTCCTGGGTAATGGCAGCGGCGGTAAAAAGGGGAGCCAGGACGCAGACCAGGAAGAGCTGGATGAGCGACAGCCACTTGAATACGTGGGTGGCGCTCTTGGCCAGATCGGCCAGGGAGGCGGAGGATCCGGCGTTGGACTGGACCCAGATGACGCCGATAACGACGATGACGGCCAGAGCGGACAGATAGGCGACGCGGATGGCCAAATGCTGCCGGCGCCGTCCACCGGCGGACACCACGCGCAGCAGAATGGGATTGGCCGGCACCAGCCGCCAGAACCACAGGCCGAGATCATGAAGCACGGCAGGCATTGAAAAAGCTTTCAGCGATCAGCGCTCAGCAGTCAGCACATCGTTCTTACAGCGGGACGCGGTTCATGCCCTTCTCCGCGAACTTCTTCTTCACATTCTCCATGGCCTTGGCGCGCTGCGCCGAGGTGGGGAGGTCCTCGATGCGGCTTTTGAGCTGCTTGGCGAGGTCGAACAGCGGCTTGGTAAGCTGGTCTCGCTGCGATTCCAGCCGGAACATCACGGGACCCTGGGCGAACTCCCCGCCGCCGGCCCGCCAGCTCATGTTCTGGGCGATTCGATTCTCCATCACCATCTTCTGCCACTCGGGCGTTTTCACGGCCCTGGCCCGGTCGAGGATGTCCTTGAGAATGCTCTTGGCGGAATTGGTCTGGGCCTCATCGAAGTCGTAGAACGCGATCGCCTGGTCGACGTAGGTGGACCATCGGCTCTCCACGTCCAGCTCCCAGCGAAGCTGATTCTCCGCGGTCTGACGGACCTCTCGATGATCGGCGGTTTCATTGGGATCGACGGGGACGGTCTTGGCGGGGTCGGTCTCGGGCTCGTCCCGGAAGGGATTGGCGTTTTCGCCAGCCTTGCCCTCTTCCCATCGGGCCATGCGGTTCTCGAAAACGGCGAAGCCGGCGGTGGCGGCGGCCACGTCGGCGGTGAACTTGAGCCGCTGCTTGACGCTCATCTTCTTGCCGATGTCGCCGGCGGTCTGAACGAAGAAATCCCTGAACGCCGGAACCAGCGGCTTGACCTGTTTGGCAAACTGCTGGGCGGACTCCTTATTGAACCTGCCGTCGTTCTCGATGGCGTTCTCCATCATCATCTCGACGGCATTGCGTCCGGCCTCGGCGTTATCCGAGACGGTCTTCATCAGCCGGGTGGCGATGATCTGCTTCACGTCGCTGACCTGCTGGTCATTCAACTCGTAGCGGTCTTTCATCTGCTTGGCGAAAGCGTTGCTCACCGCGTAGGCCATGCGCGGGGTGAAGCGCACGCCGATCTCGGTGGCCTTCATGTCGGACTCGCTCTGGACCACCAGCGGCTGCTGCTCATCGAGGGGCTGCTGGAGCTCTTGCGCAGCGCCGGCCGGCTGCGCGTCCTGCGCCAGAGCCGGGCCGAGCGGCGCGCCGAAGAGCAAGACCGCGGAGGCTATCGCAATCCTGAAAACAGTTTTCATGGTCATCACTTCACTTTCTGGAGCTCTTATCCGCGCGAGCTGCCGTACCGATCATCAAGCGCGGCAGGCTGCGGCTTGAAACCCAGGGCTCCGGCGCGGTTCGAGGTTCGGGCGGCCGGTCGACTCATTGCACAATGCCCTTGGTGAACCGCATGAACGCGGTTTCGAGGTTCACCTCTTCCTCCTTGATCTCCCGCAGGGGGATTTTCGCGTCGAGCAAGGCCTTGGCCAGAAACGAGAAATCGTGGGTATCGCCCTTAAGGGCAACGACCAGACGGCCGTCCTCCGAGGTCACGCTGGCGACGGAATGAAGGCGCTGCAGCAGGGCCGAGGCCTGCTCATGATGCGCGGCCACCTTGATCTCGACCCGCGTACCGCCACTGGTCCGGCGAACGATCTCCTCCAGCGGCCCTTTGAACAACAGCTCGCCCCGCTCGATGATGCCGATGGTGGTGCACAGCTCGGCCAACTCGTGCAGAATGTGCGAGCTGATGACGATGGTCTTGCCCATGCGGTGCAGTTCCTTCAGCAGCTCGCGTATCTCGATGCGGGCCCGAGGGTCAAGGCCGCTGGCGGGCTCGTCGAGGAACAGCACTTTGGGATCGTGCAGCAGCACGCGGGCGATGCTGAGGCGCTGCTTCATGCCGCGGGAGAGCGAATCCACGAAGGCGTCCCGCTTGTAGGCCAGATCGGTCAGATCGAGAACATCGCCGACCACCCGCTTGCGCTGGTCGCCGTGGATGTTGTAGGCCGCAGCGAAGAACTCCAGATACTCCTGCACGACCATGTCCTCGTAGGCGCCGAAGAAGTCCGGCACGTAGCCGATCAGCGGGCGGATCAATCTCGACTCGTAGCCCACGGTGAAGCCGCACACGCGGGCCTCGCCCCAGGTCGGCTGGAGCAAGGTGGAGAGGATGCGGATGGTGGTGGTCTTGCCGGCGCCGTTGGGGCCGATGTAGCCGAAGCACTCGCCATCCTCGATGTTGAGGTTCAGGCCGCTGAGAGCCACCAGCTTGCCGTAGCGTTTGGTCAGATTGATGGTCTGGATGATCACGGCTTAAGTCTCTCGGCGGGAGCGGGTCACCGCCCTTCGCCGCAACTCTATTGTTTCTCACGCTCCACGGGTATCACGATCCGGTATACCGTTCTGGCCTTGGCTGGTCGCAAGCCCGCCTGGTCCACCTCCAGCGCGACAGGCGGGGCGTCCTCGGTATGACCGATCAGTATGGCGGTGCGGTCCGAAAGCTGATCGATGCAATCCCACAACCGGGCGTGCGATCGTCTGAATCCGTAAGTCTTGGGGTCGTCGCCCTCGAGCAGATTGAACACTGACAGCAGATACAGGGGATGGTACTCGGTATCGCCCGCGAGCCGGCCGCGAGAGATGTCCGGCGCCCCGGGCGTCAGACGAATCCCGCCGAAAGCGCTGCGCCACTGACCGATGGCCTCGTCCAACCTGGGCACTTTCTTGACGGGCTTCTCCGGGACCACGGGCGTGCCGTCCGCTCCCTTCTCAAAGTAAAGCAACTCCGCGAGCCTTTTGGCGTCAATCTCCGCGTCTTTGCCCGAGGCGGGAATGGTACCGAGGGGCCAACAGTTGACCCAGGCAGCCTGTCTGACGAAGGGCGTGCGGGTCTCAAGAAGATAGCAATCCCTCAACGTTGTGCCGAGGCGGTTTCGAATGAAGCTGCCTTCGGTAAACCGGTAGGGAGTGCCGGCCTCGTTGCTCTTACGAGCGATCAACTTGGCCTCGATCTTGCCACCCAGCGGTCCCTCCCAGCAGCCCTGAAATTCCTTCAGCGTGGCACGGATCTTGACGCCGTTCAGCGCTGACCCGATCAGCAGCGACTGATAATTCTCCGGGGCAACGAAGTGCACAGTATTGACGAAAGAGCCCGTGGGCTGCGGCATGGGGCGCAGCGAAACGGCGTCCCGGGCGGGTTCCTCCGATAGATCGGCACTGCCATTTTCCGCGGTCAGCCGCAGGTCAAGTCGCTGGTGGTTGGGCGTTTTGACGCCGAACAGGCAATTGGCATAACCGTAGTCCGCGCCGGCGTAGGCATCGATGACCGTCGTCTGCCAGAGGGTGGTCTTGAAGCCCCGCAGCGTCCAGACCATCGCGGTGCTGATGACACTGCCGGCGACACTGACCACGGCGAAGGCGGTCCAGCAATGATGCTGCCAGGATCGGCGAGTGAGATACCAGTACGAACCGCCGGCCGCGAAAATCGTGTAGGCGATGGCGAAGAAAACGGCGAAGATCAGGTAGGCGGCCGAGGACGTTGCAAAAGACACCGAATCACATGCATACTGAAAGAGATCGGCCGGTGCATTCCATGGGCTGTTTTCCTCTTTCCGCACTTCCGGCAGCGAGAGGAAACCGCGGCCCAGGAGCTCCTCGCAACCGGCGCTGATGAATACATCACGCAGCGACGATTCCACAGGCTCAGCGGGATCACCATTGCCGGGGTCGCTCAACTGTCTTGGCACCGGCAGGAGCTGTCGCAGAGGCGCGCCGATGAACGTGATCGCGCCTCGTCCCATCAGCCGGCGAAACGCAATCTGAGGAAGTTCGCAGTCCGCCGGAATGGGCAGCACTCCCGGCAACGGCTCGAGGGAGCACCGCGTGATCGCCTTCTTCACGTAACATCGTTCGAGATAATTGCGGAGCACGTCGTTCCGGACGATCTCGAGGAATTCCTGGGCCTCACCGGATTGCCCGGCGCCGGTGATTTTCGCCGGCAAGGCGGCCGCCAATGGGGAAGCGCTCAAGGCCTGCCAGTTAGCCCCGGCGGTGATCAACAGCCGGCCGCCCGCCTTGACCCAGTTCACCAGCGCATCCACCTGCTGCAGGGAAAGCGCCGTGGGATCGGCGTCATCCCATATGATGGCATCCACCGGCTCCAGGCCCTGCCAGCGGAAGGGCAGCTCGCGGGGGGACAGCTCCCGAATCACCCGGGCATTCGGTCCGCCGGCCCTGTTGGCGGCCTGACTGCCGGTCAGCCACTCGCGGTGGGGCAGCTTTCGCGGCATGGTCAGATCGACGATCAGCACCTCGTCCGGGGCCATATCCCCGAACGGAGGCGAGAGCAGCTCGCCGGTCTGCCGGCCCGATTCATCAGTGACCCTGACCAGCCGGCCGGTACTGTCGAACAGCCTGACTTGAACGGCTTGGTTGACGCCCGTGTCGCGCGGCACAAAGTAGACCTGATAGGATCGCCACTGCCCGTCATTGGCCAGGGCCACCGGCTGGACCGAGGTGACGACATCACCGTCCACGTCGAGTTGGTCGACACGGAGCTCGCCGTCGAAGGGGGCGCTGCCGGTGTAGCGGAGATCCACCTCGACGAATGACCAGTCTCCGGTGCGAACGAGCGGCCGGGCTCCGGCGAACAGGCCGACGCGCAGGATCCGACCATCGACCTGGGCGGCAAGCTGCGACGGCAACATCCCAGGCACGATGAATAGAAGCGAAGCCCAGATGAGGTTCCTGCTTTTCACGATGGGAGTCCAGGCTCCTGCCGACGGACGGCCCCGCCGCCTCGGCAGCCGGATATCACATCCGGTCTTGCCAAGCCCCAGGATTTGCGCTCGCCCGTCTTTCTGATTGTACACCCGGCGGTCAGCCGGGTGACACTCCGTCTCATCTTACAATCCGGGGGCCTGTTTCTAAACGGCCCCAGCCCGCCCGCGAGCGCTGGTTCGATCAGCCGGCACATCGATCGCCGGTGATGGTTCAGAACCGCGTGCGGCGGGAGCGGGTGTCTATGGCTTCTCGTTGCAGGTGCAGACCATTTTTCCACATCCGGGACAGCCGTTGGCATATTTGGCCATGGCCCGGTTGAGGTCTATGCCCTCGACGTTAGCCAAAGTGGCCAGCCAGGCCAGCACGTCGGCGAACTCGCCTTCCTTTTCAGCGCGGGTGCCGTCGCCGACGGCGGCGGCCAATTCGCCAACCTCCTCCATCAGCCATAAGAACGTCCCGGTAGGTCCCCGCTTGCGGTCCTTGGCGGAGTACATGGTTTCGATCAACTGCTGCAACTCTTTGAGGTCCATGAGGCTTTCGATTCTCCCTGCGGGCAATGCTCCCGTATTGTACGTCGGCGACGGGGTTTCGTCTCGCGGGCGGCCAACGTCAGGGAATGGGTGCAATCACAGACGGGACACGTCACGTTCATGTCGACTGAATCAAACACGGATGTTTCAACCCGATGCCGCGAGCGCGTCGCAGGACCTCCTGCGCCTAGAACGGCGTTTCTCACGGTGACATGCCGTGCTAGCAGGCATCGCTTTGTATTGGCGGTGGGGTAATGCCCGGGACAGGGATCGAACCTGCACCCCCTTTAACGGGGACTAGGCCCTCAACCTAGCGCGTCTGGTGAGCCTGGGTCTTGTGACCCAAGCACTTACGAATCGGCCGATTCCCCAAAAGACCAAATACAGGACCAAACGTGCGCGCAAGACAGCAACCTGGACGCCATTTTGGCCGTGGTCGCGGCCACCTTGCAGACGCTTCCCGAAGCCGAGCAACAGGCAATCGCCAATCACATCGACGCCCTGGTGAAGATGTCGCCAGCTCGTCGGGCAGCCATCCTCACGCTCACAACGGGAGACGTTAATGTCAAGTAGTGCCAGCAAGTGCCGGACGCGTTTAACGACCCGTAGCGATCTGACCCCACCTGGAGGACGTCCCCGACACGGCGCGCGGCAGGACGGGCCAATTCCGCCCATGGACGACCCACATAACCGCCTGGACTGGAGTACGAATGAAACCAAGGAATGACACCCCATCCGACAGCAGGCACGGTAAGTCACGCGATGGCA
>DATKKX010000358.1:0-2491 GCA_035542775.1 Phycisphaerae bacterium
CAGCGTGATCGCGGAGTTGAAGCCCCCACTGGCGCTCGTGGTGATCGTCGAGGTCCCCGCTGCTCCCTGCGCGACAGACACAGCGCCCGGAGAGGCACAGATATAGAAGTTCGCGCCCGCCACCCAGTTGTTCACCAGAGCGGTGGCATCGACCGAGCCGAGGCCGGTCGCCTGATCGTATCCGGGGCCAGCATTAAAGCCCGTGACGCCCGGAACCGTGTTGTTCAGCACCGTGGTGTCGTGGAAGACGATCGGGGCACAGGTGTTGTACTGGTTGTTGGCCAGCGGATAGAAAATCGTGTTGGCATTGCCCTGCTGGGCGCCCGTCCTCTGGTTGACCAGCGCCAGCAGGCCGGCGAACGCGGGCGAAGCCGCTGATGTACCACCCACGGCGAAGAGCGAGCCCCCTTGGTAGATGAGATATCCGTCGTGACTGGCGGAGGTGAGTGACACATCAGGGACATCGCGCTTGTTGTCCGCCGGTACTCCCGGCGCAATCTGCCAGGGGGGCTTCGAGTAGATGGTGCTGGCCCCGCCACCCGTGGCCCACAGGCCCGACCCGCCGGGCACCGATCCGCTCTCGTTCCACGCCTGTTCCGGAATGTAGGAGAGCGCCGAGCCCTTGGTGACGGGATCGTTGGATGACGCCCAGTAGAGCGATGGGTTGGAGGTATCCATGAACTGGGTGCCGCCCACGGCCACGTTGTAAGGGGTGGAGGAGAGGCCGCTTACCGCGCGGATGCTCCCTGAGGTCGAATTCCCCGGATCACAGCCGGCGGCTCCGCTATCGCCGGAGGACACGAACGAAGTAATGCCCTGGGCGGCGGCCTGCGCCCAAAGATTGTTGTAGAAGGCGTTCTCCGATGAGCCCATCAGCAGCTCACAAAGACCAAAGCTGGTGCTCATCACCGGCGCGAGGTTGTTGTTGACGATGTACTGAGCCGAGAGGTCCACGCCATCCGTGCTGAATGTGGACGCGGAGATGACGAAATTGATGGTCGCGTTCTTGGCCACCGCCCCCGACCACTGCACATCCAGGTCGGCTTCGGTCTCCTCGTTGCCTCCGAGATTGCCCGGAGGGGTACCGTTGTGAGTGAACGCCGGATCGTTCGCCGGCAGGCCGAAGTTGCTGCGGAAGGTTTGTACGTCCGAAAGGTTGATATCGGTGCGGCCGACGATGGCGACGGTCTGGCCCGTGCCATCGGTGCCGGCGGCATAGACCGGATTCACGTTGTAGATGGTCGAGAAATCGGCAGGGGCAAGATAGTGGTGGCCACCGGAGTTGAAGTTGGGATCCACAAGCTGCGCCGCGAGATGCAGGGGCTTCTTGGGGAAGTCGTGCAGCGTAAGGGGCCCCAGAACCACGCCGGCAATCGCCCGCGGGATCGACACTGGAGCCGCGTTGGCGTGGTGCGCCTGGCCGTTCAGCCGATACTGCCGGATCTGGGTCTGGAACGCGCTTTCCACCTGCGCGACGTTGCCGCTGAAGTTGATCCAGCCCCGGCCTTTTCCGACCTCGTCGATCGTGAAGCCATACTTCTTGAGCCAGTTGATGATGGTGCCCAAGTCGGCATCCGAGATGCCGAAACGGGCGCCATACTCTTCGGGCGTAAGCCACTGGTGATAGCGGGGGGAGTTCGGGTCGTTGAGGTCCTGGATGAACCTATCCCGCTGCTTGGCGACGCCGGGCCGCGGGGAGAGCACCAAGACGATCCGCTGCATGGGCACATCGGAGCCTGCCAGACCTTCGTCGCTTGCAGTCTGCGCCTGGCCGGGAACGCTCGCGGGCAAGACCACACGATCAGCGTCGTTGATGGCCCCGATCTGTGACTGTGCGGGGAAACAGAGAAGAAGAGCGACCGCCAGAGAAATGAGTGCCTGGGTGCGGATGCTCATAGCGGACACTTTTTCAGTGCAGCGCTCACACGCGATCAGACGAAGTGGCCGCACGCCGCTGCACTAGAAGAAGGGGGCGGTCCGATTGTAGCTCAAGAAGGACGATGAGACGCTTGAGAGGTGCGAATTCCAGGCAAAGAAACACGCCTTGTGTCACAAGCACTAGCTACCCCCGACCTCAATAGATCCCAAAACAGAAAAAACCGGGCTGGTTAGCCCGGTTTTTCTTGCTTGGCTGCGGCGCTCGGCTGTTAGTGCCGCGACCTGCAGTCAACTCGCCCCGCCCGAGCCCACTGCGCGGGAGGATGCCTAAACTCCTATTAATCAGCAAATTACATACCAAAGACGCCTGCCAGAAAGGCACTGCCAAATCAGCTACTTAGGAGGAGAGAGCGAGGATCTGCCCAAGAAAACGGAAGCGACTTTCCCAGTGGGGGTCGCAAGTCTTTGCACACTGCCGCACCGCCGACTAGGCATTCTTGACTAGCGACTGCTCCACCCGCATCAGCAGCACCGGCTCGAGCATGAAATCGAAGCGATCGATCACCGCCAGAGCGCGGTGCATCACGGTCTCGGAGACCGGCTCGACGGTGAT
>DATKKX010000359.1:0-12556 GCA_035542775.1 Phycisphaerae bacterium
GTAAACCGGTCGTTCTCGTCTCTCCAAAGATCGAAGTCGACCTCGCCGTAGGCCGGCGCTTGGTGAACGAGACCAGTGCCGGCATCGAGTGTGACGAAATTCCCGTGGACAACCCGCCAAGCGATGTATTCCGTGGACTCCTGCATTCCTTTGAGGGTCGCCCTCGCCTCGCCCATCTTCGTGGGTAGCTGAGGGGCAAAAGAGCCAGGCGGTGCAGGCATGTTGTATTGGTACTGGTATTCCTGAGGAGGCTCCTTCTCATAGAAGCATTCCGGGAACGGGGGTGTGTAACGGAGGCCGATCAACTCGCCGCCCTTGCACGTCGACTCGATCCGCCAGCGCTTGGTCGCCCTCAGCTTCGCGGCAATCACGTCGTACAATCCCGCCGCAACAATCAACCGCTCCCCGTCTACTTCATCGAGCACCGTCGCATAGTCAAAATCATTGTGCACCGCCGCAAACATGTTGCTCGGCAGTGTCCACGGCGTGGTCGTCCAGACCAGCAAACTTGTGCCCGGCTTGATGCCCGCCGCTTTGGCAAGATCGTCCATGACAATCGGGAACCGCACAAAAACGCTGGTGTCCGCGACCTCGCGGTATCCCTGCCCGACCTCGCCCGCGGACAACGCCGTGCCGCCCTGCGCCCACCACCAGACGATCTTGTATCCCTGGTACAGCAGCCCCGCGTCAAACAGCGTCTTCAGCGCCCACCACACCGACTCGATGTAGCTCTGGTGATACGTGACGTACGCCTCGCCCAGGTTGATCCAGAAACCCAACCGGCGGGTCATCTCCTCCCATTCTTTCGTGTACCGAAAGACGGACTCCAGGCACTTGCGGTTGAACGCCTCGACGCCGTACGCTTCGATCTCCTCCTTGGTATGAATCCCCATCTCTTTGCAGACCTCGACCTCGACGGGCAGGCCGTGCGTGTCCCAGCCCCCCTTGCGAGTGCAGTAGTGACCGGTCATGGTCTTGTAGCGGGGGAACAGGTCCTTGATCGCCCGAGTGAGGCAGTGCCCTGGATGGGGCAGGCCGTTCGCCGTGGGTGGGCCCTCGAAGAAGACAAAGGGTTTGCCGCCCTTACTCTTCTCAAGCGACTTCTCGTAGACGTCGTTCTCCTCCCAGAAGGCGAGAATCTCCTGCTCGGCCTTGGGAAAGTCAAATTGACTTGGGACTTCATTGAACATCGAGTGCTCCAGAAAAGCTCTCATTAATCGGCCTTCAATGGCCGCAGGCCGACTGTTGTCCTAGCTCTGCGCTCCGTCGGCGCCGGCTACGTCCATCAACGCCGGCTTGGCCGAGGCGACGGAACTCATCGTCGGCACGTCGGGCTCCCCGTCCACGGGCACAACCGGAAGGCCGCCGGTCAGCCTTTCCTTGAACAGGTCGATTTTTCTCCACGCTCCGCGGGCGAAACGCCGTCGTAGTGCCAAACCCAACAGCGTAATATATAGCGTGCAGGTCATCCAGGGGCCGTTCAGGCCAAGCTGGGGGTACCATTTGGCCATCAGATAGCCGCCCCCGATGAAAATGATCCAGCAGTGCGCGGCCACAACGATGGCTGGCCACCGTGTATCGCCGGCCCCGCGCAGCGCGTTCACATATGTGATCTGCGCGGCATCGAACACCTGGAAGATCGCCGCCCAGATCAGAACGTTGCCCCCGAGCTGGATCACCTCTGCATCATTGGAGAGCAACCTCATCAACGGGGTTCGCGCCAGCCAGAACAATAGCCCGATTCCACCCATGTACAGACCGGTCATCCACATCCCGACCGTGGCCCGCCGCGCCGCCAGATCGGGCTTCCGTTCGCCGATCGCGTGGCCGATGAGCGAGCACATGCCTATGCCCAGGCCAATGGCGGGCATGAATGAGATGTGCATCAACTGCAGGCCGATGTTGGAGGCAGCCATCGCCTGCGTACCGAATTCGCCCATGAGCAAGGTCAGGAAAACGAACCAGGAGCCGATATCGAGCACCCACTGAATCGCGATCGGGCCGCCCAAGCGCAGAATGCCCCCGAACTTGGTCACATCGAACCGGGCACTGGAACGCGTTCGAAACCGCTCGTGGAACCTCATGGACAGGAACACCGCCGTGAGCATGGCGGCACGGATGCCCCAGGCGATCACAGTCGCAATCGCTGAGCCCCGGATGCCGAGCGCGGGAAAGCCCAGCTTCCCGAAAACCAGCAAGTAGTTGGCGATCGCGTTGAAGACCACGGATACAAAGACTGACACCAGTCCGACGATCGGCTTCTGAATGCCGTTGAAGAACCCGTCCAGACTGGCGCAGATAATGGAAAAGCCCATGCACCAGAAGGCGATTTGGCAGTAGGCCACCTCCAGTCTCTGCACCTCAGGCGCGTTGCCGACCAGCCTCCAGAATGGCCCGGCCAGCAGGGACGCCGGCAGGGAGATGACTGCCAGCAGCGCCGCGATGTAGAAACCCTGCCATGCGTAGGAAGCAGCCTCGTAGGGCCGGCCTCGGCCCATGGCCTGAGCCACGAAAGTCTGGATGCTGGTGGCCGCGCCCATGCCGAGACAAATCACCGTGAAGACGAAAATCGTCGACGGACTGATGGCTGCCGTGGCATCGGTGCCCAGCCGCGACACAAAAAAAAAGTCCGTGGTCGTCAGCGCCAGGCGGCTGAGCATCGTGAGTATGATCGGCCACGAAAGGGCCAACAGCGCCAACGCTTCCGCGCGCATCGACGGCAGTGACGTTTGCGCGAGCCCAGGTTTGATCGTGGTCGTAGTCATCTCAAGGATCGCATTATTCACACACACAACCCCGGGAACCTCCGGCTCCCAGGGCTTCGTCTTGCAGCATTTGCCTCAGGCGTCGCCTAGAGAGCCTCCTCATGGTCGTTGGTAATGCCGATGCCCGTGACCGACGGCCACGATAGTATCAGGCTCTGGTTGCCAGGCGAGCTTTTCATCGGTCTGTATCCTCGCTTCCGAAATCGGTCGAATCGGAATATTGAAAGGAGAACTCTAATCGGGGTCTCGACCGGGGTCAATGACCTCCGGCGAAAAATTCACGATGATCAGCGAGGGGGGCTATCGTCTTACGGCTGCACGCAGACGACCTCCGTCACCTGCGGGCAAACCTGCTTCAGGAGCCGCTCCACGCCCATTTTCAAGGTCATCCGGGCGCCCGGGCAGCCGGAACATGCACCGCGGAGTCGGACGCTGACGATGCCTTGCTCATTGACGTCGACGAGCTCAATGTCGCCGCCGTCCTGTTGAATAGCCGGGCGGATTCGCGCGTCGATTACACCGGCAACCTGTTCTCTGATCGAGGACCCGCTGTTGGGGATTTCAGCCATTGGTTTCTCCGGGGCGGTAAAGGACTGACTCGCCCAAAACGACGATTATACGCCCGCAGGCGATTTACAGGCAAACAACCCTCGCCCGGCGCTGTCTGGCCCGCCGGCCGCCTGTCGAGGCGCCTCCCTGGGTCGCGTGTATTGATTTTGACAATCCGCCGAGGTGGGTGCTCCCGGAAGCTTCAATCTCCCCAGACAGGAGTTGACCAGCACCCTCCACGGATTCGCCATGAACGGCCAGCGCCGGACCGCAGAGCGCAGGTCCCGCATGGCCATTCGCAAATCCCCGTTTTCCAGATAGTGCATGCCGGAACGCTCGTACATCCGCGCCCTTGCCCGGCGTTTGAGCCGACCGCTGGGATCCAGCCGGCTGAAGAGCGCCTCGTGGTCCGCGATCAGCGAAAGCATCTCGATGCGATGCCGCTCCGGGTTGCTGAAATGGGCCGGGCCGGGCCGTTGCCGGATGAGCGGAACGTCCAAAATGACCGCCCGATACTTCGCCAGCAACGCAATGCCCAGACGGCGATCCTCGCACGCCTTGCCCGACGCGAAGCAGCCCACGTCCTCCAGTGCGTCGCGCCGGACGAGGATAGAGGAACACAGGCCGGTGAAGATGTTGCGGATCAACAGCTCGCAGCGCATCACGTCAGGGTTGAGCGGACCGGCCCATCGGCAGAGATGGTACGCGTTCTCGCGCGGCGACCAGGCCAGGGAAGCCGTCAAGGCGAAATCCGCGTCCGGGTGCCGGACAAGGGCGGCGAGCTGCAACTCCAGCTTCTCGGCGTCCCACAGATCGTCGGCGTCAAGAAAAGCCAGCCAGTCGCCCCTCGATGCGGCGATACCGGTGTTTCGTGCCGCGGACGCGCCGGCGTTCTCCTGACGAATGTATCGAACGGCGGGACCAAACTCCGCGCAGACCTGGCCTGTCTCGTCACGGCTGCCGTCGTCCACGACGATGATCTCGTCGGCCGGGCGGGTCTGGCCCAAAACCGATCGGATTGCGTCGGGCACCAGCCCGGCGGAGTTGTACGAGGGGATTACGACAGAGATGACCGCGTCGCTCAGGTCGCGATGTCTGCCTGTGCTCGAAGCCATCACTCGCCGCTCCTTTGCCTGCACAAAACAGGTCTCGGGGGTATTGGTGCATCGGCGATTCCGGTACATTGCCTGGAATGGGGCGGTAATGTACGGAGGTTGTCTCGAGTGCCCGGCGAAGGCAGGTTCGGACGAAACCAGCATCTCAAGGGGGCCAAGGCCTTCGCGCGCGTGTTCGGGGGCCGGCGTTCCGCCGGGAACGATCTGCTCGTCGTATATGCGCTTCCCAACGACCTGCCCTGGACCCGTCTTGGTCTGACCGTGGGGCGGAAACACGGCAATGCCGTCCGGCGCAACCGGATCAAGCGCCTTTTGCGGGAGGCCTTTCGGCTGGAACGCGGCGCCATCTCGGTGGGCTTCGACTTGATCTGTGTTCCCAAGATCGGCCGGATAGGGACATTATCGGAGTATCGCCAGGCCATTCGAATTGTCGCGGCCCGCGCCATCGCCCGAGCCGGCTCCAGCGGCGGCGGTAAGTGATACTCTCGGACCTCACGCTTCCCGGGTATTCGCCGGTCCCTCATAAACCGAAACAGACGTTTCTAGTTAAGGTGCGGTCCTGATAGTCCGATTCGGAGGGGGGCAAGGAACACATAACGAGCAATGCCCGTTGAGTGCCGCCCACAACCCGCTTGGGCATCCCAACGGATGCCGACAAGCGGTCTTCCCACCAGGCCGGGGCCCGATGTGGCCTCGGCTTTTTTATGCGCCGCTACTATCGACGACGGCCTTGATCACCACGCCGCCAGTTCGCCGACGATCTCTTCGACCAGATCCTTTATCGTGACCAGACCCAGACACCGGCCCGTAACATCCACCACGATGGCCATGCGCTGGCGGCTGCGCTGCAGCGTCGTCAGGGCCTTCATCACCGGCGTCGTGTGGCTCAAGGTCAGGAGTGGTTGAACATGCGCGGTCAGCGGCGAGTCCGCAGGCGCCGTCAGGACATCCAGGACGTGCACGAAGCCGATAACGCTGGAGCGATCGCCCTGGTATGCCGGTATGCGCGAGTAGGGCGAGCGGCGAATCGTTTCCAGGATTTCGCGCCGGGGGGCGGTGGCGTTGAGCATCACGGCGCTGGACCGAGGCGTCATCACGCTGGCAACGCGGAGGGCCTTGAGCGTGGGGATTCGCTGAAGGATGAACATCTGCGCCGAAGTCAGCGCCCCGTCGGCGGCCCCCTCGCGGAGCATCTGGTACATCTCCAGCCTGGGGTGCAAGGCGGAGCCGGATGTGGTCTCGCGGTGCAGCCGGTTTCGCACGAACCGCGATATCCAGCGTTGCAGCCAGAGGATGCCGGTGGCCTGGGCTATCCGATGTGCTGTCGCCAGGGGCGCGGCGGCCAGCATCATGTAACGGTCGGCCTGCCGCTGGAACACGTTCTTGGGAACAATCTCGCCGAAGATGAACAGCGTCGGCGTCAGGATGAGCGTCGTCAGAAGCTCCGCCCGGTGCTCGCCGACGGCGCGGAGTCCTTCGCCCTCGGCGGATTGCAGGAAGTGGAGAAAAACGGTGATGAGACAGACAGGAGCCAAATAGTGCGCCACATTCGTGCCGACCAGCGTGGTGAAGAGAAGACCGGCCTGGTCGCTCAAGAGCTGCTGCAGCCGCCGGGCCGCGGGCTTCTTTTCGTGAGCGGCCAGACGGAGCCGCATTCGGTTGAGGCAATACATGCCTGTTTCGGCGCCGCTGAAAAAGGCGCTGAGCAGCACGAAGGCCGCGCACATCAGCAGCCAGAAGGCAAGCTCCCACGGCGTCATCGCGGGCGTCATTGGGCCTCCCTCCTTTCCGGCCCGGCGCTCGGCCGGTCGTCCGGCGGCGGAGGCTGCTGCAGCATGAGCAGCTCCGGCGTTCCCCGCGGAGGCTCCGCCAGCGTGAGGCGGAGCCGGACGATGCGGCGATCCTTCATGGCCAGCACCGCCAGTGTCGCCGGGCCGATGGTGATCTGATCGCCCCGCTGTGGAATACGGTCCAGCGTCTGGGCGACCAGGCCCGCCACCGTGTTGACCCGCGTCTCCTCGATCGGAACATCGAACGCCCGACGGAACTCATCCACCTGCAACTGCCCGTCGACCAGAAACGTCGTGTCGTTGATCCGGTGGATATTGGGGGGAACGGACGCCTCGCCGGGCGTGTAGAACTCGCCGACGATCGCCTCCACCACGTCCTCCATGGCGACGATTCCGGCGATGCCGCCATACTCGTCCACCACCAGCGCCGACTTCGAGCCGGTCGAGCGGAAGTGCTGCAGGAGGGCCTCGACCCCGGCCTGCTCCGGAATGAAACGCGCCGGGTGGATCAACTGCTTCAGCGGCGCGTCCGGGTTGAGCAGAAACTCCTTTGCATGGACCACGCCCCTGATGTTGTCGATGTTGCCTTCATACACGGGTATCCGCAACAGCCGGCTGCGCTTGATGAGTTCCAGGAGCTCGTTCTTGTCGTGGGCCAGGTTGAAGGCGATCAGGTCCACGCGCGGGATCATCAGGGCGCTCACCCGCAGATCCGAAAGGTCCATCACCCGGTGCAAAACTGCGTTTTCGAGTTCGCTGATCAGCCCGTCCAGCCGGGCGGAGCGGACCAGGCGCTGAAGATCCTCGGCGTGGATGTTCACCGCTGACTGCGCGCCCCGGCTTCCGCTCCGGTCGGACCCGCAGATGATCCTGGTGAACGGCTCCACCACCGCGCCCTCGAAGAGCCAGCGAAGTGGCAGGGTAATGGCTTCCAGCAGGCGGACCGGGGCCGCGACCAGCGGCGCGAGCCGCTCACTGGTACCGAGGGCGATGAGTTTCGGACCAATCTCTCCGCCGGCCAGCACGATCACAAAACCGATGACGCCGAAAATCGTGGTCCACAGCGGCGAGCCGCCGGCCAGCTTGACCGCTGTCACCGCCAGAATCGAGTAAAGCAGCGTGTTCACGGCAATGTTGGACAGCAGGACCGTGGACAACAGCGAGCGGGGCTGCTCTCGCAAATGCAGAACCAGCTGGTCCACCGCCCGCGGTGACTGTCGCAGGCGGCTGAGCTGCTGGCGGCTCAGGGCGAAAAGGGCGGTCTCGCTGGCCGAGATGAACCCGCTGAGGGCGATGAGCACGGCCATCACCAGGAGATGCGGAATACTGTCCAGGAAAGCTTGCAGAGTCATGTCGCCCAACCACTGCGCTGATCTTATGGCGGACATCCGTGAATGTCGACGAGCCGCGCAGCGTGCCGCCCCCGTGGAGCCGGTGCCCTCACCGGCGGCCCGACACGTCCACTTTCGCTTGTGCGATCCGCCTCCGGCGTCCGCCTCTGGCGGATCGCACGCCCCTGCTGCTGAGAACCCCTTCCCATGCTTTGTTCATCCTTCATCCTTCCGCCTTCCTTCCTCTCTTCCCCCTCTCTGCGTCTTCGCGCCGGAGTTTACCCGCCACGGCGGGCGTGAGCTTCCTGACGCGGGCACGGCATCGCATTATGATCCCCGGCGGGTACCGCGGGACCCGGAGCCCATCGTCCGTAGATGGAAGAGCACATGCTGTCCGGACTGGACCTTCTTCTGCTGGCGGCGCTCGGACTCCTTGGCGGAGCAGGCGCCGGCTTCCTGGGGATCGGCGGCTCGGTGGTGATGATCCCCGGGATGGTCCTCCTCTTCGGACCCGATCGCCAACACCTCTATCAGGCTGCGGCGATGATCGTCAACTTCTTCACCATCGCGCCGGCGGTGGTGCGCCACTACCAGGCCGGAGCCACATTGCGCTCCGTCGTGCGATGGACGATCCCCAGCGCCGTCGTGGGCGCGGTGGCGGGCGTCTTCATCAGCGACCTGCCCGTCTTCCGCGGGTCGGGCCAGGGCTACCTGCAAATCGGCTTCGCGACCTTCTTGTTGTACGTCGTCGTCCACAACCTGTGGACGCTGTGGTCCGGGCTTCGCATGCCGGCCCTGGATCGACATCGCCCGCGGCGGTCGTCGAGGCTGTTGACCGTCCTGCTGGTCGGTCTGCCCGCCGGGCTCCTGGCCGGCATCCTTGGCATCGGCGGAGGTCTCGTCGCTGTCCCGATGCAGCAGGTGGCCCTGCGAATCCGGCTGCCCAACGCGATCGCAAATTCGGCCACGACGATCCTGTACTCGAGCATCGTGGGGGCGATGGTCAAGAACTACACGCTGACGCAACACGGCTTTCACGTCGGCGACTCCCTCCTGCTGGCCGCATGCCTGACTCCCTCGGCGATGATCGGCTCATGGTTTGCCGCCGCCAAGGTTCATCAATGGCCGGTATTCGTGATTCGAATCGTGTTCGCCGTGATGCTCACCTATGCCGCCGCGAAGCTCCTTTTGACCGGCTGGGGCCAGGTGCAGCTCTGATGGGTTGACCACCAGCCCAGGCCTGTACGGCCGCCACCGCGGCGCCGAGCGCAGGCGCGGCGCGCAGTGTGGACGGTTGCACCAGGCCAGGGCGGAGTGCAACGGCGCTCGCCCGTCCATCTCCAGGGGCCAGGAACCTCGGGGCCATCTCCGCATCGCCCGAGTGCGCGATCAGCGCCGCGAGATGACCCTCGAGCCGATCTCGGAAAAGGCCCTCGCAACGTGCATCGGCATAAACCATTCCCAGCCGCTGACCGATGACCACCCGATCCAGAAGAATGCCCCGATACTCGTGGTTGGGATCCAGCCTGAGGTATGCCTCCCCGCGGTGCGGCGCGAGGGGTCGGCCGTTCTTGATTGTCCAAAGCCGCTCGAAAATCAGTTCCGCCAGGATCAGCGATGCGGCATCTATCCACGTCATCGCGATAGGGTGTCCGGCGAGGGCCGCGACTTCCGGAAACACCCGCGGTTCGGCGCCCCCGTCATCAGAAGCGGCGACGGTGACCAGCTCCGCGTACACTCGATTGAATGATTTCGCGGACACGAGTCTCTCGAACGTCGGTCCGAAAGCGCTCGGGATCTGCCACGCCTTGTGCAGCCACGCCTGGGCGCCGTCAAACGGCACGAGCCGCCCCCGGAGCTTCAGCGCATCCGCGATGCCGGTCCCGCAGCCGACATAGTAGGCGTTTTCCACGTCCCGAAAGAGGCCGCCGGCGCCATATTGTTCACCCAGGCCGCAGTAGTCCGCATCACTCCCCAACACCGCCACCGGCGCCGCCAGCGCAATCCCTCGCCGCCGCAGAGCATCCTCGAGGGCATCCAGATAGTCCGGAATCCGCGGGCCGTTGTTGATCACGCAGACGCCGCGGCCGTCCGGCGTCTTCAGGCCGGGCATGCCCACACCAATCAGGGCGGGGCACCCCGAGCCGACCTGCACCACGTCCCTGATCGCGTCAGCGGCGGCATCCACCCAGAGCCGTCCCTGCTGGAACTCAGTACTGCCGGGCTTGATGTCGCCGGCATCGCGTTGGGCAAGCTGCACTGCCATGGGAACGGTTGTAAACCCCGGCACGGATTCGTAGCCTCGGGAACATCCAGGCCCGGCCAGCGCAAAGGACGTCTGCTGGTGCAGGTCGCCGCAGGACACGGCATGGGCCTTGACCTCGGTGGCGCCGGCGTCGACTCCGATGATGGTGATCTCCTCATTTTTCATGTGTGCGACCTGGCGTTTGCCTGACCGGAGTTCAGCCTGTCCAGAGACCGGCCGGCGCGATCGAACAGCGATCGATCGCTTGGAGCCAGGCCGAATGAGACCGTTACGCTTCGGGAGTTGGGATTCATGTTGCCCATTGTAGAAGAATAGCAAACGGCCGAGAACGGCCGCAATCCGCCGGAAACGGTGAAGCCTCGCGGTCGCCAAGGGAGGATGTCAAGTGAACCTGGGCGAACAGGGCAAATTCGGAATGTCTGGGCGCGGCTTTTCTCAAGCGTTTGAGCTCGGCGCATCCTGAAATTCCCTGAAGTTTCCTGAATTTGGGAAGCGGTCGGCCGCGGAGTGTGAATATAGGAAGACTTTAGGATTTTGTTTGCATTATTGACCATGGGACAGGCGTCAATCATCGGCTCGATCAACTGTTGGCTGCTTGTCATGGGGCATCCCAGAATCATCTTTGTCGCGCTGCGGGTCGCGGGCTTCCGGGTGGTGTCAACGCGCTCGTCGGCAGCCGGGGGTCTTCTCCGAGGCAACAGACTCGCTCCGTCACTCAGCCGCCGGTGAGGGCACCGGCTCCACCTCGGGCTGCAATCCGCCGCAAACGCCCGGAAAGAAGCCGTCAGCCTTCAGGTCTCCGAAGGCGGCTCGCGGGGCTCAACACGGACAAACCAGGTTTGTCCGTGCCACCCGGCGACTTCGCAGGTGCAAACCGCCGAGAACGGCCGCAAAGTCAGAAGCCTTCCGGACTCGGACGCTCTCGGCTGATAGCTGTTGGCGGTAAGCCATCCGGGACCACCTTCGCCGCTCCGCTGATCCGACCCGTAGGCTGTCCGCTCGCGCCACAGATTTTTTCTTCCGCAGATTAGCGCCTGTTAGAGCATGTTAGCGTCAACGCCTCTATTCGGCGTGGGCAATCGCCCACACCGAGGCGTCGGCCGGCGGCCGCTCTGCCTTGGGTGGGTCAGCCGCACGGACCGGGCGCAGCGGCGGCGCGGTCAGGATGCAGGGTAGCCGGGCAATTGGCCGTTTGAAGTGTACCTAACAGATTGCGAAAAGTCAAATCAGGACCGGCATGAGCGAAGTCGAGAGTCGAGAAAAGGCACGGGCGGCGGGTGTACCCCGAGTGGGGCCGGTGCCCTCACCGGCGGCTGAGCGGGCAGTGGGAGCCGACGCCACGGGTGTCACAAGCAGTGGAGGGACCCCCAGTTGGTGCGTCACGCGAGGGCTGGTCCCTTGATGAGCATCCGTGCGACTGGCCCGGCGCCGGTGAGGGCACCGGCTCCACTTCCGGGCCCGCAATCGCCCGCCGGCGGCGGCTTTGCCGCCTGCTTGCCGCGCTCTTATACTCATCCCAAGGGCCATCGGCCTGTGCCCGCGGGCAAGAGGGCGCAGGCACCTCGCCGTAGGCGGCCGGAAAAAGGGGACAGGCACCTCGCCGCAGGCGGATTCGGAGCCAGTCCCCTTTTTCCGGAGCGTGTCGCTTCGGCGGCTAGAAAGCGGGTCGTCTTGGACATCAACATATTGTGCATCGGTGACGTGGTCGGCCGGCCCGGGCGGATGGTCGTCGCGCAGACTCTGCCGAAGCTGACGAAGGAGCACGCCCTGGACTGCGTCATCGCCAACGTCGAGAACGCCGCGGCCGGATCGGGCCTGACCGAGGGTCTGCACGCCAAGTTCCTCCGCTTCGGCGTTAACCTGCTGACCATGGGCGATCACATCTACCGGCGCGGCGACCTGATCCCCGTCCTGCAGCGCTCGGACAGCATCGTCCGCCCGGCCAACTTCCCACCGGAGTCAGCGGGCAAGGAGTTCGCCGTCTATCAGACCAGGCAGGGGCCGCAGGTGGCGGTCGTATCGCTGCTCGGCCGGCTGTTCATGAAGCCGGTGGCCGACTGCCCGTTCCACGCGATTGACCGCGTCCTGGCCCAGATCCCGCCGGAGGTGAAGATCATCGCGGTGGACGTGCACGCCGAGGCTACCAGCGAAAAAATCGCCATGGGCTGGTACCTCAACGGGCGGGTCAGCATCGTCTTCGGCACCCATACGCACGTGGCCACGGCCGACGAGCGGATCCTCGATCAGGGCACGGCGTACATCACCGACCTGGGGATGACCGGACCCTTCGACGGTGTGCTGGGCCGGCGGAAGGACCGCGTCTTGCAGGCCATCACCACCGGCATGCCCGCACCGTTCGACGTGGCCAGCGGCGACATCAAGCTGAGCGGCATCCTGGTCAAGGTCGATGGTGAAACGGGTCGGGCACATCACATCGAGCGCATCTCCGTCCCATGCCCCGTTGGAGCATTCAACGAGCAGGAGGATTGACGATCGATGTGCCAGGTGGTCCCGTACGCCCCGATCCACAAGGAGGGAGTGATCCGCGCCGTCCGCGCGGTTTACGACGAGTACGGCTTCACCTGGGAGGCTGAGGGGTATAATCGCGACCTGTACGAGATCGAGGCGCATTACATTGAGCGCGGGGGGATGTTCTGGGTGCTCGTAGCATCCGAACGCGGGACGCGGAACGGGGAACGCGGAACCCGGAAGGCAGAACGCGGAGCGGGGGCGGTAGTTG
>DATKKX010000360.1:0-14139 GCA_035542775.1 Phycisphaerae bacterium
GTGTAGGTGTCAGTGGCGCCGCCTTCGGTGACGTTGGTGGAGCCGCCGGATTCGAGGATCACTACTCCGGCGGAGTCGTTGTCGGTGATATGGGCGGTCACGCCGGCGACGCCAATGCCGTTGTAATTCGGGTCGGCACTGACCGTGGTATGAGTGATCATCGAAGTATGCGGGCCCTCGATATCGGGGTCGTCCGTCGCCGTCACTGTAATCGTCTGCGGCGAGTTCCAGTCGTCATAGCTGAAGGTCAACTGCCGGGCGACGCCCGATCCTGCGCCCACGCTTGACTGAGCGTCCGGCGTGGTCGTCACAGTCACGTCGGAGACCGGTCTGGAATTCAAGACCACCGTGTAAGTGTCTGTGGCCCCCCCTTCGGTGACGTTCGTGGATCCGCCCGACTCGCTGATGATAACGCCGGCAGTGTCGTTGTCGGTGATGTGGGCCGTGACGGTCGCGATGGTAACCCCGCTGTAATACGGATCCGTGCTGGCAGATGTGTGCGTGATCGTCGAGGTGTGGGCGCCCTCGATGTCCGGGTCGTCGGTCGCCGTGACGGTGACCGACCGCGCGGTGTCCCAGTTGGCGGCCGTAAATGTGAGCTGGCGGGCGACGCCGGCACCGGCGCCAACGCTCGATCGACCATCCGGCGCCACGGTGATGGTGACGTCCGCCGTGGGCTGCGAGTTCAATACGATCGTGTATGTATCCGTCGCCCCGCCCTCGGTCAGATTGGTGGATCCACCCGTCTCGGTCACAATTACCCCGGCAACGTCGTCGTCGAGGATCGTCGCGGTGTGAACGGCAGTGGTCCCCTGATCCGCACCGGTGGGAGTACCCATGGTGACGATGACGGTCTCATCGGGTTCGTCGATAAGGTCGTTGACGATGCTGATGGTAATAGTCGCGGTTGTCGAGCCCGCCGTGATCGTGATCGGGCTCGCAGTGATGGTGTAATCGGACGGCGTGGAGGCGGTTCCACCGACAGTAAACGGCACTGTGACATCATGCGCCGACACCGCGGACAGTTGAGCCGTCACCGTCATGGAACCGGCACTCTCGGAGGCGCTCTGCGACGCGGCGGAGAACGTTACCGTCGGAACCGGTTCGCTTGCCGCCATGCTTGAGGAGACGTCGCGATACCTCAAGGAGGTGATCGTGGAGTCCGCGCACTCCACGGTGATCGAGTTCGGGGACAGGTAACCGTTGTCGTACGTTACCGACGCCGAAGCCTGCTTGGCGTTGGCCACGCCGGCGACATGGTGGTATCCAGTCGTTGCGCTCCCGGTGCAGTTGATGCGGTGATCCGTCCGCATGATCGAGCTGCCGCCGTCCCGGAGCTCTCCGGCCTTTCTTGCGGTCGTCAACGTGGAGTTGCCAGACATGCGTTGTGCCTGGATCACGAGATAGTCTCGCGCCGCCGGCGGCGCCGCGGTCGTCAGCGTCGTCTTGGTCTGGAAACTCGTGGAGGTCGTCGTGCTCTGGGTGAGCGACTCGCTGTATTCCGGTGCCTCCCATGCATCCATCCGGAATGCCGTCAGACGGGCATAGCGCCACTCGCTGGCTCCGGCTCCCGAGCCGCTGGAAGTGCCTTTCAATGTGAGAGAGCGGCTGGATGCGGGCAGCGTTCGCCGGAACACGGTTGTGAACGGCGCCCACGGCACACGCCCGTCGGAGAAGTGCGTGCCGCTCGGGGCGTCCGGGTGCATGTTGCCCGCGTCGTCCAGTACCCAGCTTTGAACGGTGCTCGAACTCGGGTTTTCGTGGTGCGATACCTTGCCGAGGATGAGGTAGTCCCCAGCACTGGAAGGCGTGAAGGTAAGCGACTGAACCGACAGATTGCTGCCCGTCAATTGCTGGATGGCGTCGGTTTCGCTGAGATGGAGGTCGGCGTTGGGCGGCACCAGCGCGACCACCACGCGGATCAGGCTGGCGTAGCTGGTGCCCACCCCCGCTCGAAACTGTGGCTGGATGGTCTGGGTCGCCGCGGTGCCGGTAATGACTTCAGGGATCAGGAAGCCCGCGCCGTTGGGCGTGCCCGCGCCGTTGTTCTGATGTCCCCAGAGGTCTACCTCCACGCCATTGATCAGCAGGCACATTTCGACGGACACGGACGCCGCGGTGGTATTGCTCGACCGAATGACGCCGCTGACGAAAACAAGCCACGTCTCGGAAGCATCGCCGGGCGTGAATGTCAGCCCGGTATTCGGGATGTTGACAAAAGTCGTACTGGTCGTGGATTGCTCGGCGAGCTGTTGCGTTTTGTACCAGCGGGAAGTTGGAACGCTGACAGCGGGCGCGGCAGCCGACGGATTCCCATAATAGAGGTAATAATCGTCGCTGCTGCCGGAGGCCGCCAGCGCCCTTGGTGCCTTGAACAGAATCTGCGTTGAAGAGAGGTTCCACGACGAGGCCGACGCCAGGACGCGTGACAGCTCGGTCCAGTTCGCGCCATCCCAGCAGGCAATGCGAATGTCGTCTCCATCTGCCTGGGACTGGTTGGCGGAAACGAGAGCAGCGTGATCAAAGGTGAAGGACAGGACCGTACCGGCCGGCGTCCCCGAACCCGAATCTGTGAGTGTGATCTTCTTCCGCCATGCGTAGCCCGTGTCCCACCAGTCACCCGGAGGAGCGGCCGCAAGGGCCGGCTGAGATCCGAGTAATAGCAGCATCACAGCCGCGGCCGGCGCGCGGAACTTGCACCTCGACCACGAGGAGTGCCGGCGTACCGCTATCGGACTGCGAACGTCTCCTCCCAAGCCTGCATTGACCCCCCGAAGACAGCACTACGCTCCGAGGCCCATCCCAAGAGTGCTCGCTGCCCCATCTGAATCGGCTGGACTCGAATCCGGGTATCCTTACTTGTCTGTCCGACGGTCGCAGATTCGGGTTCATTTCAGTCCTCCAGGAACGGGAGCTCTGCCTCAGGCGTGGTTTTCAGCATCACCACAAGCAGCTTGGTATAGGACCTCCACGGGCTTTACGATACCCGCGCCGCATAACGTGGCGTAGTATTATGACCTTGGAGTTGCTGTGCGTGGCTGCCAGCGCAAGCGTCATTTGCGTGTCATGCCGTCGAAAATGATTCCAACCCACATATCCGGAGGAAAACTGGCGTGACTCCAGTTTTCGTCTAGTTCGCGCGTCGGCTTGGCAGCGATCACTTCATCGCGAGACTTGCCCTGCTGGACGAGGCTCCGCACGTTGTCTCGTGCCGTCCTCAGCATTTGGGCGTATGCCCGCAGGTCCGACTGACTCGAGACCGGGCCGTGGCCGGGGATGATCCTTGTCTTTTCGTTGGTGATCAACAGGGCGCGATCAATCCCCTTGATCATGCCGTCGATGGAACCGCCGGCGCGAACGTCCATAAAAGGGTACTGACCGGCGAAGAAGATGTCGCCGGTATGGAGGACATTCGCTTTGCGGAAGTAGACGAGGCTGTCGCCATCGGTGTGGGCAGGCTCCAGGTGGATGATCTGTATTTCCTCCCCATTCCAATAAAGCGTCATGGCGTCGGAGTAAGTGGTCGTCGGCAGGGCTGCAGGGGGCGAGGCCGGGACTTTCTGGTCGATGTTGGCGATGTATTGGTCCGTGCTCATGCGCTTGCGGACGTTTTCATGGGCGATGATCGTCGCTCCGGGCGCCGCCAGCTTGTCATTCCCTCCGACGTGATCGAAGTGCCAATGCGTGTTAATGATACACCGAATCGGGGCTTTGTCGGTCTCCTTGACGGCGGCGGCGACCTTGTTGGCGTACTCCGCCATTCCCGAATCGACCAGCAGGGTGCCGTCATCACCGATGCTGACGGCGATTTCGCCGCCGGCACCCGGGAGCATGTACAGGTGGTCGGTCAGCCGGGTCGGCGTAATTTTTGGCGGACCCTTTTCCTGAGCCATGAGACCGGCGATTGCCACGCCGGTCGCCAGTACGACACAGACCATGTACTTGCTTGCAGGTTTCACTGAATGACTCCTCATTGCCGCCTCACGGCGCGAGATCCTCGACAAAGACCACTTTGACAACGTCGGACAAGACCCTGGCCATGTGCCTGTGCTCGAATCCAGGAGGGAGGAACAGGCCGTCACCTGCATTAAGCACCGCGGTTTCAGATCCGCACCGGACTTCAAGCCGCCCATCCAGGACGAAGCCGATATGGCCTTTCTCGCACCAGTGAGGCTCCATTTCCCGTGTGTATTCAACCAGGCGCAGTTGCCTGGCGCCTCGAGCAGCCGCCTTGAAACGCAGCCCCGGCATCGGGCTCTGCCAGGGCAACGTCTGAAAATCTATTCTGTACAGGTCCATTTTCAAGGTTCCTCACCCGGCGGCTGACATAATGATCCTGCGGGTAGCGCCCGTGCTGAAACGGCGATCATATCTGAGTGTCATCGTGTTCTTGGCGGTATTGGCGGCGATGGGCGGGCCGCCGGGAGCCAGTCATCGCGATGCGCGGAGCGCGCGTCCTGGATCAGACTGCGTAGCCGCGGCGGCTCTCCGCCGCTGTGACGCTCGCCGCATTGCCGCCCACAGCCGCTCCACGCAACCAGAGCGCAGAGAACGCCAATCTGCGCCGAGTTGCGCTGCGTGGCAGGAGCCTGTGAGCCAACACGCGCACATTCCGGAAAGACCAGCCGTGAACCGGAGCGATCTCAGCGCGTCTGTTCATGCGTTTTACCTGCTTGTGGGGCGTTCTGCGTTGTCGCCGTCTCGCAGTCTCGGACGATCCGAAAGCCGATCCTTTCCCGGCCCAAAGGGACATCCCTGTAGAGCCGCAACTCCAGGAGCGGCCAGGGCATGCGGGCTGCACATTCGCAGTACCTCACGTCTGGTGAGCACCATTCGCCTCCTCGCAACGTGTGGTTGAAGCTGTGGGACGGCCCTTCTGGATCGACCGCCACCGCATCCGCCTTCGCGCCGTTGAAATCGGTGCTGAACCAGTCCTGGACCAGCTCCAGAGCGTTGCCGTGCATATCATACACGCCCCACGCGTTGGCCTTTAGCAGGGCCACAGGCGCGGCACTCGAACGGCGCCCCCCGCACCAGGCATATTCGGGGAGGATGCTGAAATCGTCACCGAAGCAGAACAGGTGCGGGCTGGGCATGCCCGCGCGGCAGACGTACTCCCACTCCGCTTCCGTGGGCAGACGGTATACCGCGCCCTCGCGATAGGAAAGGTCTCTGCAAAAAGCCTGCACGTCGTCCCAGCTCAGGTCCACCACCGGCGATTCGGGGTCAGGAGAGAATCGCGATTCCGCCTTGCGATCCGGCCGCAGGACCGCATACTGCTCGTTGGTCGTCTCCGTCACGCAGATGTAGAATGGGCGTGTCAGACGGACACGATGGGCTTCGCGCGGCCAGAGGAGGGCCTGGTATGGCGGACCCATTACGAATTCGCCCGGCTCAATGCGCACGAACTTCATGCCCAGCGAGTTGACCCCGGCCTCCGCCCAGATCCGATCGCGCAGCCCAGGATTGGCTGCCGCTTTTCGACCAAGCTCCCTGGCGGCCGGAAACCACGCCTCACGATCCACTGAACGCGCATCCTGGATCAACCGGCAAAGCTCGCGCGCCTCTGCCCCAGCCTGACAGTCGCCGGTTTCGCGTGCGCAGCCCGACAGTAACGAGGCAGCACAAAAAGCGCAGATTGCCCGCGCGGCTCGGTTCAAGACTGAGTCCTGGATCATGCCAAGCACCTCCCGCGCGTTTCGCGACGGCGGCGGGCTCCTCGCACTGCACGGACATCCACGGCGAGCAAGAGATAGCCGAGAAGAATGCCCCCCCAACCGATGATTATGTCGCCCGTCTGGTTCTCCCGCGTCTCCGTAAACGGCTTGCCGAATAGTTCATAGAGCCCCGGCTCGACAAATTCAAAGCCCCAGACGCCATAGCGGACCACTATTGGGGGGAACAAATTCGCGCAAATGAACGGGATCAAGAAGTGAGGGATCGACATGTAATCAACGTAGTCGATATCATACCGACAGCAAAAGCACGGCGTCGCCCGCGCCAGCCAGATGAGAACCACCGTCGCGACCACCGATGCCGCGACCGCCAACCAAGCCCAGAGACCAAGGAATGTAAAACGACCGTCGACTTGAGGCCCGCTCTTCGTGTACATGAGAGTACTCCATAGCTTCACTGCGCCGGCCGCCGCCCACTTGGCGGCGTCCAGCCAGCTCTGTTCCGTCGGTTCTGATCTCCCGACGGAAACGCTACAGAGCGTTTTCCTGCCAACGATGCCCAAGTTACGATGACGATCCAAAAAAGTCAATACCCGGTACAGCGTTAGACGCGCCCTACCCCCTTACCCGCCCGCCAAGACGTTCGCACCCCCTGGCACAGATGGTTACCACCTCGGCTGTCGCCTTCTGGGCCGCCGCCGTCCAAGTCGACTCGCCCCCTATCCCCCTCAGCCCCCGCCCCTCAGCCGGCTTTTTTTCTCTTTTCCCCTTGCCCCCGGCAAAATGTTAGGTTATAGTTAGCGTACAAGTTGGTCCGCGTGCCGGCCCTGTACGCGCGCGCCCGCTCCGCGGCCGTCCCGCGCAAGCAAGAGCGATCGAGGAGTGACTAGAAACCAGGAACCGACAACTGAAAACAAAGTCCTGACGGCCTCTGCCGCCTGCACTAACCAGCCTTAACCTGCACTAAATTGCAGTAAAAAACTTTTCCCGCGAAGTGCAAACGCCCTGGCGCCGTCGATCGCCGTGATCTTGAACAACCGGTCCGCCGGCGGCGGATGGGCCGGCGACCTTTGGGAGAGCCCCATGCACCTGCCTCCGCACGAACCATCCCTCGCTCGGCACCCCGTCCGCCACCGCCGTCGGCGGCATCCGGCCGCCAAGGCGTTTCCGCTGATGTTCGCTAAGTTCCGCTATTTCTCACTCGCAGCGCATGGCTGTTCCGCCGTACGCGGAATACCTGACAGCCGCGGGCTCACCCGACAGGAGCCGATCGCGTGCAAGTGCATGGAATGGCATGAATTTGCACCTCTTTTTTGTGTGCAACGCTGGACGGCCGCCCAGCTGGCGGCCGTGCCCTGAGTCCGCCGCAGGCGGATCGCACGCCCGACGGGCGTACCGGGTCAGCCAGACGGTGCGTGGAGGAAGCGCCCTGCGTTGCTGTCGCGGAGCGCACGGGGAGATTCAAGCCCCAGGTTGGCAGAACTTGGGCCACCCGGCCTCCCCTTCGTGCTCTTCGCGTTCTCCGTGGTGAGGACGCCGCACCGGTACTCAGCACTTTGCCCCGCTGCCGCAGCCGCTGCACGACCCGCCAGGCTTGCTGCTCATGCCCGTGCTGCGAGCCGGAAGAGCAGGAGGTAGCATGCCGCGGCCGCGGCGATCCAACAGACTCCAACGACCGCCGCCGCGCGGACCGCCGGGTCCCAGTATGAGCCGATGACGATCCCGATCTCGCCCAGGGCGAAAAGGAGCGGTACAACGGGATAGCCAGGGACTCGCACCGTCCGGCTCGCTGACGGCCGCCTCCAACGCAGGATCACCACAGCAAAGGCCGTAAGTACAAAGAAGATGCTGTCGACCGAGACTACGCCGTTCAGCAGTCTGTCTACCGCATTCCGCCCGGCAACGAACAGGAGGATCAGGGCCATGCCGCCGATCAGGAGAATTGCGGCCACTGGCGTTCCGAAACGGCCGCTTACCCTGGCGAAGATGCCGAAGAATCGCCTATCCGCGGCCATCCCAAAGACCAGACGTGGCCCTGAAAGGAGCTGGGCATTGAGAACGCCCAGGGCTGAGAAGGCG
The DNA here is from genome assembly GCA_035542775.1 of Phycisphaerae bacterium. Lineage (GTDB taxonomy): Bacteria > Planctomycetota > Phycisphaerae > UBA1845 > UTPLA1 > DATKKX01. The sequence continues at coordinate 7,755 of DATKKX010000360.1, forward strand.
ATGGCTGCCGCGATGACGCGCCGGCCTACCCCCGGCCACACGACAGCCACTGCATCCGCCCCCAGGGCCTGGCTGGCGGCCACTCCGGCGTATCCCAGGAGCCGGAGATAGGCCCAGTTGACCAGCAGATATACGATGACAACCACCAGCATGCCGCCGACTATGGCCAAGGGGACGTTGCGCTGCGGCTGGCGGATCTCGCCGGTGATCCATAACGCGTGCTGCCACCCGCCGAAAGAAAACAGCATCGGCACGAGTGCAGCGCAGATGGTCCCCACGAGGCCCCAGCTCCATGCCGTCGACATAGGAGAGTCTGCAGCGGCAGGTTGGTCATCGGGCCTTGCCATCGCCGCCAAGCCCGTGACCAACAGCAGCGTGGCCACTTTGGCAAAGACGGTGAGGTTCTGGACGCCCGCTCCCCAGCGCACGCCGAGGACATTGGCGGTCACCAGACCGATGATCAGGATCGCGGAGATAAGCGTCAGCAAAGGCGCGCGGGGGACACAGCCCGCGAGGGCTACTCCCAGATTCTCGGTACAAATCAGGGCGATGATGGCGGTCGAGCCGGCTTGAATGGCGGTTGAGTTGCAGAAGACAAAGAGGAACGCCGGGAATGGCCCATATGCGTCCCGGAGAGCTTCATACTGGGCACCCGAGCGCGGGTACATCCCTCCGATCTCGGCATAAGTCAGGGCGCCCAACAAAGCAATGCCGCCGCCGATTGCCCAAGCCAGGAGGACCAGCCCGCCGCTGCCGGCCAACTGGGCCACGCGGCTGGGAGTGAAGAAAATGCCAACGCCGACGACTGCGCCGATGACAATGCAGGTGGCATCCAAGGGCCCGAGCACTCTCCGGAGGCCTTGATCGTCGCTGGCCGGCAATGGGCGTTTGTTGAGCACACGCGTGTCTTAACATGGACGATCCTGCGTTGGAAGCGGCCGACAGCAGCTTGCCGGGAAACTGCGGGGGGTCAGCGGAGATATGCGGGCACTCATGAGGAGAGGAGACTGCGGAGGACCTCGGCCAGACGCTGCGGGAATTCCTCACGGTTCTGCGTGGTGAGGTGCAGAAGCTCCGAGTTCGGGAGTTCCTTGACCTCCGCGATGAAGCCCGCGCCCTTCATGGCGACCGTAGCGATGACAGGTGTGGGGCCGGACAGCAAGTGACGCACGGTTTCGACAAAAGGACGCGAGAAGCACTCCATCTTCCCTATTTCATCGATGAGAATGACATCGGCGGTGCGCTTCAGCTCAGGCAGGACCAAGGCCTCGAATCCGGCAACATGGACGCCGTAGCGACCGACCCGGTACCGGCTCGAGACCCCGACCTCAGCCAGCACGCCGGTCTGACCCGAGAGGGTGGTGACGCGAAAGCCGCGGCGCAGGCCGCAGGCGAGAATCTCTTCAGTGTGGAAGCCGGCGATGCGTCGGCCTGCGATCAACCGGGCCAGGCGCACGATGACCGTGGTCTTCCCGATGCCGGGAGGACCGGTGAGGAGCAGGTTCTTTCTGGGCGAGGACACGGTCTGCCCGGTCAGGTATTCCTGGCCAGCGAGGCAATCAGTGCGAGATCCAGCTTGCCCTTCTGGCCCCATCCACTCTTGCCAGAAGCGATCTCCGGCCGGAATTGCTCGTAGAGGCTGAAAGCGGCTTCGGCCAGATCGCCCGGCCGGCAGGCGCCTACCAACCGCTTCATGGCATCACGGGCCGGTGCGAGATGCTGGCCGAATTTTGCTTCCAGGTAGCGTTGCACCTCCTTCGGCGTGATCGGCTTGTCCTTGACCACGGCGCGGATGCCCGTCTGCGTGTTCCTGGCCGGCAAGGCCCGACCGCAGAGGTCAATCCAGAACTCCTCTCCCAGTCCGGTCTTTTTGGGCTTCTCGCCAGGGGCCAGCTTCGGCGGCTTGAAGATGCCCAGGCGCCGGCCCTTGGCCTGGGCATTGAGGCCGGCGAGCGCCTTGCCCAGCGTGAGCGCCGTGTCGTGGTCAAAGCCAAGACGTTCGGCGACCACGGCGCCCCAGAGCGTCAAGACCGGCGCGCGGTTGATCTCGATCGTGCTGCTTGCCATCTACCTGCCAGCCTTTCGGCCCCGGCGATGGCCTACATCGCCTCAATCCGCCGTTTGGCCTCAGCGCGTGCAAGATCGATGAGCGTGCAAAGCTGCGTCAGACTGAGGTTGGAGAAATTGAGGCCGGAGGCTCCCATCGCGGTCCTGGGCATTGACCGGCGTCTGAGCTTTCGTGCCCTACGGGCTATTTTGGTCTTCCGCCCTCCGCTGCCATGCATGGTGTTCATGTGCCGAGCAAGATGGGCGGGCATGGAAAAACGGCGGTCACATTTTGAACATTTCAGAGTCTTCTGTTTTGCCATAATGATGCTCCTGGTTACGATGGCTCTATAGGCGCGAACCATACCGCCGTCTGGCGGAACTGCCAAGTGCAAGTCTTGATCAGAGTTATTCCCGGGTCACATTGTCGTCGACTGCGGCTCCAAGCGGCAAAAGAGAACCTATTCGACACCCGTATCACTGAAGCCCCAAGTGGCGCTGGGACCAGGTTGTCGGAAGTCAGCTTCCATATCAGAGCCTGGCTATCAGACAGTGGCTCATTCAAGTCATACCGGGCGTTTCTTGGGGTGTTCTGTGGCAGATTCGAGCACAATGTGGCAGTTCGACCGGTGCCTTGTTTCCGCGAAAATGTCTCCACATGTGGCCGCTTGCCCATTGGATGCTCACTGTCACTGGACAACTACGTCCGCTAACATTGCAGCCGGGTGGAGGAGATGAGCGGAGGTTCAGCCATGCACCAAGCCACGCAGTATGTTGTTTCGTTCCTGGCGGTATGCGTTGCAGCAAATGCCCAACCGGTCGAACAGGTCAGTCTGTCCGATGAGCTGACGGCGCCGTTTTCATTCTTTCTTGCTTCCAGTGATGTCGTCGGATTCAAGGACTGTCCGGAGGGCTTCCAGCTCGTCAATGATGGGTCATTGCTATCGAGCTTCGGCCAGTTCACGATCCTTGTTGGCAACTCCCCCCGCGCGCTGGACGCCCGGGTCAAGGCTCTGCACGAAAACTACTTGCCTGTCTTTGAGTACGGCCTCAGGCGCGACGGCATAGCCTACCGCTTCCAGGTTTGGGGAATGCCAGTGAGGCTTGATCCACGTGAGAACCTCATCGCGTTTGTCAAAGTGACCGCCAGCAATCCTGGCCGCGAGACGGCCCAGGCGCAACTGCAGGCAGAGTTTGGGCCGCTTCGACTCGCGGGCCGAACGTTGTTCCCATGCACGCCCTGGTATCGCGATCGCTTTATGAATAGCGCGAGCTTCAGAGTCGAAGAAGGCGCTGAGCTGTCAAATGGGCAGGTCACCAAGGCCGGGCACCTCGTATTTGCGTGCGATGGCGACTGCCAGACCCGAGCAACCGCCGGCGGAGTGGCCTGCACGATCAGCCTGCTGCCTGGCGAGGAAAAGGCAGTAACGTTCAAACTGCCCTATGTGCCCATCGCGGAGACCAAGAAAGACGAGGTCGCACAGGTCCGCCAGATCGATGCTTCAGAAGCGCGGCTGGTAACGATGCGGTTCTGGAAGGACCTGCTTGGTCAGGCGGTCAATATCGATCTGCCGGAGGCGAAGGTCGTCGATGCTGTGCGGGCCAGCCTTGCTTATCTGCTTTGTGCCCGAGATGTGGACGAGACCGGCCGGCGTTTCGTTCAGAAGGTCAACGAGTTCCAGTACGACGATTTCTACCCGCGCGATTCATCCTATATCATCCGCACCTATGACTTGTACGGTCTGCACCGGATAGCGCGTGAGACGCTGGAGTCGTTCCTGGTCCGAGGTGAGGATGGCGCAGTTCAGCGATTCCTGCGCATGAAGCAGCATCCGGACGATTGGGGGCAGTCGCTCTGGACGCTCGGCAGCCATTATCGCATCACGGGCGAAGACGCCTTCGCCAAGGAAGTGCTTCCAGGCATCGCCCCGCATCTGGACAACTTCGAGGAAAGCCTGAAGAGCGACCCGAAAGGTCTCTGGCCGGTGGCCCCGCCGTACGACAATGAACTGATCGACGGTCACTACACCGGGCACAACTTCTGGGCGGTGCTCGGACTTCGAGAAGCTGAAAATCTGGCGAAGGGCGCAGGGAACACGGCATTGGCATCGCGGGCGGCGAAACTGCGGGAGGCCTTCCTGCCCGTGCTGATGAAACGCTTGGAGGAAATGACCAGTAGGACGGAGGGTTATATCCCGCCGGGGCTGGACGATCCCGACGCGGGTTACGATTGGGAGAATGCGACCGGGGGTGTGTATCCCTTCGGCGTGCTGGAGCCGGACCATCCGTGGGCCAGGGCGACGGTCGAGACCGCTCGTGAGTACAAGTGGCGTGAGGGCATTTCGACATGGGGACCGAACGCCTGGCACCTCAAGCAGAAGGCGCGGCAGGGCGTCGAGGCCAACCCGGGATCGATGCATCACTACCAGACGTTTAACGTCGCGGAGACGATGCTGGCTATGGGCCGGCAGCGGGAAGTGCTGGAGGACCTCTACTCGATTCTGGCCCACACTTCCTCGACGCACGCGGGTTTTGAGCTGGGCATGGATGCATGGGGGAACCGCGACCCAGGAGGAAACTATCCGCCGCACGGCTGGTTCGCGGCCCGCTACTGCGAACTGGTCCGGAACATGCTTCTCCGCGAGGAAGGCGCTGTGCTGCATCTGGGGTCGGCGCTGTCACCGCGTTGGATCGGGCCGGGCGATGTGATCCGGGTAACGGCAGCTCCGACCAGCTTCGGCCGCGTCTCGATGGAGATCAGATCAAAAGTGGACGGCGCGGAGATTGCGCTGGCCGCGGACTGGCGGACGCCGCCGGAGTCGGTCGTTTTCCACATCCCCTGGTTCATAACAGCAGAGTCCGCCGAGGTCGACGGCAAGGCGGCAGCCGTCCAGGACGGCGTGGTCAGACTGCCGGTGTCGGCGCGCCGGTGCTCCCTCAAGTGGCGTTGGAAGGAGCGACCCGACCTCAGCTACGAGCGAGCGGTGTTCTTGTGGCTGTCGAAGAATTACGAGTCACGTCTGGATACTGATCGCAACTTCCTCTTCCCGCGGCCGACTCGCCCGAAGCTGGCTGGTGCCCATCACATTTTCACGGACCAATACGTGGTGGATCTGCGTTCGCCGACGCCCGCGGCCGAGGTGCGGTACACGCTCGACGGCTCGGCGCCGACACGAGAGTCGCCGCGGTACGAAGAGCCTGTGATGATCCGCGACACCACGACGCTGAAGGCGGTCGAACTGTGGCCTGACGGCCGGATAAGCGTGCCGCTGGAGACCACCGTCCGCAAGGTGCCGTATCGGGCAGCGGATATCCCGCTGGATCGCGGCGGCGAGCTTGAACCGGGCCTCGAGATGTCGGTTTACAACGGCGCATTCAAGGCTCTGCCCGACTTTGCCAGGACCGAGCCGAGCAGAAGGGGTCCGACGGCGGCGATCGATCTTGCCGCCACCGGACTGAAGAATGAGTACGCCGTCCAGTTTGCCGGGTTCCTGCGAGTGCCCAGGGACGGGGTTTACACGCTAACGGTGGGATCGGATGACGGAAGTCGACTCTTGATCGGGGATGAGGCTCTGGTCGACAACGACGGCCTGCACGTGTACACAGAGGTGAGCGGCGAAATTGCCCTCAGGGCCGGGTTCCACGCCATTTCGCTTGGGTACTTTGACGCAGGCGGCGCGGCTTATCTGCGGGTGTTCTGGCAGGGGCCGAATCTGCCGCGACAAAAGCTGCTCGCCGAGGGGGTGTTCAGGAAGAAAGGCAAAGAGTAGACGGTGCCGGACTGGACGAGGGAGAAAGGGGCCCATATGTATATAAATCTATCTCTTTGTCTATAAGACTATTTTTATTTATTGTCTTGCTAGTGGGCACAGCCGCTTGCTATCCTGCCCTCAAGTGGAGGGCTCAGCGTCGCTCCGACGCACAATCGGGTGTCAAATTTTCAGTGGACAAGGAGAGAATCATGCGATCAGGGTGTTGTTGTATCGTCTTCGTCATCTGTCTTCGTAGCTTCGCCGCCGGCGCGGCGGCGCAGCCCATCTGTCAGCCGGATCCAACCGGCCGACAGTGTCAGAACACGACTTGTCCCACGCCGGGCGAGGAGTGCCTTCCGGTGTGCGTGAACTACGACCCCGCCACCGGGGCCTACACCGTCATCGAGTGCGATTGCACCTCCCCGAATGAGTGCCATGTCGATGTCACTGGCGTCGGCCTGGGCACATCCTGCGTTTTGCCGGACAACGGTTCCGGCACCGCCGATCTGCCGCCGGTGGGGTGCACCTACGACACCCCTGACGGCGACATGATGATCATTGACGGCCTGCCGCCGGGAACGACCATC
>DATKKX010000361.1:0-3135 GCA_035542775.1 Phycisphaerae bacterium
CGCTTCAAGATGGGGTAATTACGCGAGTTGAGGAGGATGATTTGGACAATGTCAGGAGACTACTTGGCATTGCCCAGAGTCGGTACGAGGAAATGCATCTCCAAGCAAAGACTGACGTGATCGCTCCGGTTCGGCCAAGCAAAGGCGGAAAGCCGGACGTACAGAATCTAACGGGGAAGCTCATCTGCTTTACAGGAGCTTTGACGAGCCGGATCGATGGGGAGGTCGTATCACGTGAGATGGCCGAACAGATAGCTAGTGAACGCGGAATGGTGATCGTGGGACATGTCATTAAGAAGCTCGACTTCCTTGTGACAGCGGATCCGAACTCAATGTCAGGCAAGGCTCAGAAGGCTCGTGCTTACGGAGTCCGGATTATAGCTGAGCCCGTCTTTTGGAGGATGGTTGGCGTCCAGGTGGAGTGAAGCTCAACGATACGATCTGACCAGATATAGAGCATCGGCATCATCCGCCGATTGGGCGCTACCCTCCGGCTCGACGGCGGGCAGAGCCCGCCCTACCTGAGTGATCGTCAATGCTGATCAACCGTCGTGCGGCCCGATTCTTCATTAGCGTTGGCCTGCTGCTGGCTACGTTCGTCGTCGGGACATTGTGGCACGAGCTGGTCGGGCACGGACTGGTGGGCACTCTGGCCGGCGGGCGGATCACGCACGTCAGAATCCTCGGCCTGGATTTGTGGCCGGAGGTGCGATGGTGCGGGCTGGAGATGGCGTACGGACGGTGCCAGGTTGACGACATCCCCACTTCCACAGGCGAGAAAATCTGCTCGCTGGGCGGCTCGCTGAGCACGTGGTGCGTGGCGGTCGCGGCGACTATCCTGCTGTGGGTCCGGCGATGGCGCCGACCCTGGCGCACGATGCTCATCTATCTGAGCATCTGGTGGATCGATCTGCTGACTTACATCCTGCCGACATGGGGGCTGCGACGGTCGATTCTGTGGGGAGGCACCTACAGCGAACCCTACGAGGCCGCCGTCAGCCTCGGCATTCCCGGGGCGGCGGTGCAGGTGTTCGTGTTCGGATCGAGCTTTCTGCTGGCGGCGGCGTTGATTGTCTGCCTGGCGCGCGACCGACGCGGAGGATTGATTCCATCGCCACCGGATTTCTCCAAGCCTGGGACATCGGTGTCTTGAGAGGGGACGGCGAAAGCCGATAATAATCGCAGCATCAGGACATAACTCCGGCTTTACCGTCCGGGAGGCGGGGACCTAACCAATCCGGCTCAGGTGATGTCCCATGATTAGAGGCCGCGGCGCCGGCTACGCTGGCCTGATGTACAGGAGAAAGTCCCGTGAATTATCGACTCTCGATCGGCATGATCGTGGCACTGATTGCCGGCGCGGGCATCGCCGCCGGCTGCCATCATGGCCATGACAAGGTCCACACCGAAGTCGTCGTCGAGCGAAGCGAACCGGTCTACTATGCTCCGCCTCCGCAGGAAGTGGTGGTTGAGCGAGAGGAACCGGGGCCGGAGCCGGTGGTCGTCGCCGCACCACCTCCGCCTGTCCGCGAGGTGGTCATCGTCCGCGAGGCGCCGCCACCGGTGATCGTCGAGACGGTCCCTCCGCCACCGGTGGTCGGCATGGTCTGGGTCGGCGGCTATTGGATTCACGATCACGGGCACTACGCATGGTGCAAAGGCCGCTACGTACACCCGGTGCCGGGACATCATTTCGAGCATGCTCGATGGGAGCACACGCGTCGGGGCTACGAATTTCACGGCGAGCGCTGGGCTCCCGACGGTGGCCGCGGCGGCTCACCTGGTCCGCATGGCGGTGGCGGGTCCGGCGGTTCGCATGGCGGCGGCAGTTCACATGGAGGATCTCACGGCGGCGGGAGCTAGCCGGGATGGGGCCCGACGCCTCCGAGCCCGATTCCGAGATACGAGTTTACTTCAGCTGCGTTGACTGGCCCGCTTTAGAGACAGTGTCGCCCAAACAAACCGGCTGCCGGTCGGCGAGCCCGCACCCTCAGCTCGCGATCCCCCGGTCCTGGACTGTGAAGTTTATCCGGAATTGGACAAGTCCGCCGGCATCGGTATCCTTTCTCACAGCAGCAGCCATTCGTCATCGTTCACCTGGCGCCGGTCCAGGCCGTCGAGCTGATCGGGGGTTCGACATGACCGGAGGATCGCAGCCGCGAGATCGGATCGCGTCGGCAGCAAGCGTGCGCCGGGAAGACTGACGCGTGTATTCGAGAAAGGACGCCCATGAAAGCGAAGTCTATTTACGGCACCCTGACGTTTCTGGCCTGCTTATCGAGTCCCGCGGGCATGGCGAGCGCGGCAGGCGATGACCTGCCCGCCTTGCTGGCCGATGAGCTCAAGTACTCCATGGAACACCTGGCCACACCGGATGGCACCAAGCCGTACTACATGTCTTACGCGGTCACCGACGTGCAAAGCACACGCATGTCCGCCACCCTGGGTACGCTGCTCGGCGACGAGACCAATCATTCGCGGCTGCTGGACGTGGAGGTGCGAGTCGGCGACTACAGCCTGGACAGCACTCACAAGATCCGCGGCGGCGACTTCGACATTGCCGATATGGCGGCGGGCGGCCCCACGCAGATCAGCCTCAACGATGATCCCGACGCCATTCGGCATGCCCTATGGCTCGCTACCGACAGCAGGTTCAAGGCGGCGGCCAGAAGGTATGAGAGGGTGCAGACCAACCTCAAGACGAAGGTCGAGGAGGAGGACAAGTCGGGAGACTTCACCCACGAGAAACCAAGCGTCTTCAGCAAACCCCCGGCCACACTGAAGTTGGATCGCGCTGCGTGGGCTGAGCGGATCCGCAAGGTATCCAGGATCGCCCGCGATTATCCGCTGATCTACAACTCGGATGTGGCCCTCAGCGCCGAGGTCGAGAACCATTACCTGGTAACCAGTGAAGGCACCCGGATTCAGCAAGGGCAGGTCTACCTGCGCGTCGTCGTCTCCGCCAGCACCAAGGCCACGGACGGAATGGAGCTGAGCCAGAGTTTCATCTTCAACGCGGGTCACGAGGACAAGCTGCCCAGCGAGCAGCAGGTGACCGACGCATTGGTCAAGGTCATCAAGCAGGTGATGGCTCTTCGCGAAGCGCCGCTGGTGGAGCCGTACGTCGGTCCGGCC
>DATKKX010000362.1:0-8733 GCA_035542775.1 Phycisphaerae bacterium
CTTCGGCCTGGGCCTCGAAATTCAGCAGTACCCGGTGGCGCAGGGCCGGCAGGAAGACCTTGCGGACGTCGTCGAAGCTGACGTTGTAGCGCCCGTCGAGCAAGGCCTGGACTTTCGCCGCCAGAATAACCGCCTGGGCTCCGCGCGGCGAACTCCCCCACCGAACGTAGCGGTTGACCCGCTCGGTGGCGAACTCACCCTGAGGGTGGGTGGTCAGCGTCAGGCGGATGGCATAGTCCTGAACATGCGGCGCCACGATCACACGCTGCACGAGTTTCTGCGCGCCGATGATCTGCTCGCCGCTCATCACCGGACGAATGTCCGGCTTGTGAGCTGTCGTCGTGCGGTCCAGGATGACGCCGATTTCCTCGCGGTTGGAGTAAACCACGAGCAGCTTGAAGAAAAAACGGTCGAGTTGAGCCTCGGGCAACGGATAGGTGCCCTCCTGCTCTATCGGGTTCTGCGTCGCCATCACGAAGAACGGCGCTTCAAGCTGATATCGGGTGCCGGCTACCGTGACCGTCTTCTCCTGCATCGCCTCCAGCAAGGCGGACTGCGTCTTGGGTGTCGCCCGATTGATCTCGTCGGCGAGAATCATCTGCGCGAAAAGCGGACCCTGCTGAAACTGAAATTGCCGCCGCCCGCTCTGCGGGTCTTCCGTGATGATGTTCGTTCCGATGATGTCCGCCGGCATCAGGTCGGGGGTGAACTGAATCCGCGAGAACTTCAGGCTCAGGGCCTGGGCCATCGCGCGAATCAGATATGTCTTCCCCAAACCCGGCACGCCTTCCAGCAGGGCGTGCCCGCCCGTAAACAGACAGGTGAGCACGCCGTCGATGATGTCGGCATGGCCGACGATTGCCTTGGCAATCTCATCGTGGACGGCCTTGAATTTCGCGCGGAACTCGTCCGTCGCCTTCTGGATAGCGGGATCCACCTGAATGGCCATGGTCTGCTCCGGTAGGCCGCGGATAACGGCACTGATATCTTAACCCTGCAACTGTCCCTGTCGAACCAGGCTCAGCAGCCCCGCCTTGGCTCGGAGAGAGCCGGGGCTCTGCTCTACACGTTTCATGAACGCTCACGGCTTCTGTTCGTCTTCCTGCTGCTCCTTCGCCCGCTTCTTGGCCTTCAGAAGCCGGGCCATGGTCGATTCCGCCGGTTCGGTTTTCTTCTCCGCGCGCTTCTGCTCCGGCGAGGGCTGGGCTTCTACCGCCGTGGGACCGCCAAGAGCGCCGACGAGGTCCTTGGCCGGTTTGCCGGGCTTCAAATCGGCTTCGAACTTGGCCGTTGCGTCCGGCACTACGATATCCGGCTCCCCGGCGGACGGTCGGGTCGCAGCTTCCCCAGCGGGCAACCCGCCCGCGTCACCCTCGCCCGTTCGCTCGGCGCGAACTTTCTCGCGGACGGCCTTCAGATCGGAAAGCACCGCCTCGGCTCGGCGGCCGGCACCAAATCGCCCGGCCAGACTGGCGATATAGCCGCGGGTCGCTGCCAGTGCCTTGATCGGATCGATGGCGATCCGGCGAACCGCAACGTCCACCAGAAACATGAAAGCCGCCAATTCGAGCAGCCGGTCCCACAGCGGCGTCCGCGAGATGGTCGGCGGCAAATCGTGCTTGAATACGGTCTTTGAATCGGCGTCGAGTGTCAGCACCCGCCCCTGGGCAACGTCGGCGATTTCCCGAAGCAACGCCTCATTGACGCCCACATCCCGGAACTCCGGCGAGAAGGCGATGGTCGCCCCGGTGCGAATGACCGCCGGCCTCTCCTTCTCCGGCCCGGCAATGACGATGTTCGAGAGATAGGTGCCCATCTGATCCGCTCTGAACGTCGCCTCATAACGGCCCGGCCCGGTCTGAATGATGGGCAGGTTCGCAGTCTCTCCATCCGGACCGACCACCTTGCCCACGGACCTGCGGAAGTCGACAAATCCCTTCTGGTCGTCCACGCATTCGATGACGATATGGCCCTTGTCGCCTTCGATCGTCGTGCTGACGTCATAGTCCGCGGCGCTGCCTTGCTGCATGCACCACCGCACCGCCTGCGACCAGAACTTGCTGAAGCTCGGCCAACTCGGCCATTCCACTCCCCAGTGCTCCCAGCCGCCGCTGGTGAAGGCCTCCGTCCGGCCGAAGCCGCACAGCCAGTGAGCGAACAAGGGATCCCCTCGCTCCGTGGTCAGTGGCATCTCCACGTCAGGCACTTTCCGCGGCGTGGTGACGACGTAGCCTTTGAGGATGGGAAAGTCGCCGCCGATGCCGGTCATGATGTCGGAAAGGCCCTTCATCACGCGCGGCTTGAAGGTCTCGTCGCGGATGAGCGGGCGACGAACGATCTTGGCTTCCTTGATGAAGATCTTCGGCAGCCGCTTTTCATCGCCCGGCTGACTCAGAGCGTAATATGTCCCGCCGGTGACGTTGGCGATATGCCGCAAAGTGGCGATCTCCGATCCGCCGTGCGGAAAGATCGAGACCGTGGAGCAGGTGATCTTGCTGCCCACCATCTTGTTGAGCAGCCCGGTGGTAGGCGGGGCGGGGTCACCGTCCGAGATGATGATCATGTGTCGTTGGGCCGCGTCGGTGCAGCTCATCAACGCCTGATAGGCCATTTCCATCGGCGTCTGAAAGTCGCCCATATCCGAGTTCTGCATGTTGCGGATCTGCTGGGTGATCGCCTCCTTGTTGGTCGCGGTCCGCATGGGCACCTCCCATTGGTAGCCCATGGCCCCGCCCAGATCGACGATCCCGAAGTAGTCCAGCCGGCTCAACGTCTGCAATGCCGCCTCCGCCGTCCTGATGCCCCAGGTGTTGCCCTCCGGCATCTCGCACGAGTGCATCACGATGGCCAGCGCCCCCCGCGGAATCTGCTTGACCGCATCCACGTCGAACTTGATCGGCATGATGTCTTCGACGACCGAGCCCTGCCAGCCGCCCGCGCCGAAGCTGTCGCCGCCGCCGATCATGATCAGGCCCCCGCCCAGGTCGCGGACATAAGTGGCCAGGGCCTTCTGTTGCTCCGCGCTGAAGTAGTCCGCTCCCACGTTTGCCAGGACGATCGCGGAATAATCCTGAAGCACCGACGTCTCCAGGTTGATAGACTCCGCGGTTTCCCACTGAACGTTGATGCTCTCGGTGAGCAGAGCATCCACCAGCAGACGGTCCTCCTTGCGATCCGCCTCGCTGTCGATGAACAGCACCGTCTGCGGGCCTTCAATGTTCGTGAAGGCCCGGGCGACGTTGTTCTGCGAGATGACGTCCGCGCTCGGGTCGTCGGGGACAAACACGCTGCGCCATTCGTGAGCCCGGGCGGAGGTTATAGGCAGCAGCACCGTGAAGGCATTGCGGCCTTTCTCCAACGTCACATGCTGACCGTAATCCTCGCTCCCTTCGCCCAGATGGAGCAGCTCCTCGGCCTGACCCGCACGCTGGTAGATCAATACCGTGCCGGTCGTCCGTTGGTCGCTCTTGAGTATCAGCCGCAGCGGAACCTGCTCGTGGAGATTGGCATACGCCGGCGCCCGGAGTTGCTCATTGACCACGTCGGCGCCGTGGGCCACTCGCAGCGGCAACACATCCACGGATATCTTGTTGGCGGCGGCGGTCTTGACCTCATCCAGGGCATCGCCCACGTTTTGATTGCCGTCGGACAGCAGGACGATCCGGTTCCTCGCCGAATCCAGTGCGCAAGCCGCGGCCATCCGCAGGCCCTGTGCGACATTCGTCCGATCAGGCTTCCGGCCGTCGGCGAAAGGCGGCAGGATGTGAATACCGCCGTCAGGACCGGGCCGGCTCGGCAGTTGCTCGATGTTTGTCTGACCGTCGAAAGTCAGTACGGCGGCGCGATCGTTCGGGCGCATGTCCTTGGCCGTCCGAACGATGAACTCCTCGGCCTGACGGCGAGTCTCGGGGAGGATCGATCGCGACAAGTCCAGCAGAAAAAGAACATTCAGGTCCTCGTTCTTGCGGATCTTGTTCATCCCGGCCAACGCCAGGACCAGGATCACAACCACGGCGGCGCGGACCAAAACGCACAGCTTCCCGCGAATCGGTCCCAGTCCCGCCAGGGACCGGCGCGAGACCCACCACATCAGCACGAGGAGCAGGACCAGCCACAAGTATGCTGGCCGATCGAAGTGCTCCGATATGAAGAGGCTCGTCATTTAGGAACGCCAGGGCCTGAGTAGGTCGGATCGTCGGCGCCGCCGCTGCGGAATGCTCATGACCACGCTTGGTGTCACCAGTGTATCGCCTGTATCCGGTTGTTCCACGAATCAAGACAGTAAACTAGGCCGCTGTCCGCGACGGCGACACCCCACGGCTGAGTGATCTGCCCGCGGCCTCTGCCGGGCCTGCCCCAACTGCCCAGGAACTTCCCCTCCCTGCTGTAACGTGCAATCCGATTGTTCAGCCGGTCCGCGACCAGGATCGATCCGCTTCGCTCGATCGCCAGCCCCAGAGGGTAGTTCAGGTTCTCCGGCCCATCTCCCGGAGAGCCGAAAGCCGAAAGGAACTTGCCGTCACGATCGTACCGGCAGATCCGATGGTGGCACGCATCCGTCACCCAGAGAATCCCGCTTTCATCGAAAACCATGCCCGCGGGGCGCTCCACCCACCCTTCGCCGGCGGACTTGTCAGCGAAGCTGAACAAGTATTTTCCGTCCGGCGAGAACTTGCTGATCCGATCATTCCCCCCGTACTCCCCTACGTACGCATTGCTGTCCCGGTCGATCGCCACCGTCGTCGGGAAAACGAACTGCCCCGGCCCCTCGCCCTCCTCGCCGAAACGCATCAACTCGCGGCCGTCGCGATCAAACACGATCACCCGGTGATAATGCGTGTCTGCCACCCAGACGTGGTCCTTCTTGTCGACGCACAGGCCCGTTGGCTTGCCGTTGACCGCGTCAGGCATCGCCCATTGATGCTCGTACCGGCCGTCAGGCGCAAACCGCTGAATTCGGGCGGTTGGACTCTTGTCCACCACGTAAATGCGGCCGTCCACCGGCGACACGGCAATCGCCCGAGGATAGCTGAACTCGCCCGTTCCCAGGCCCGTCGTGCCGAACACAAATTCGACCGCGGCAACGTCCGGCTCCTCGCGGTAACACCCCGACACGAGAATCGCCAGGAACGCCGCAACCGCAAGTGCCTGCGTCTTCCGACCAGTTGGTCTTGGAGGGGAAACCGTCATGCTGTGATCTTTGCCGGCAGCCGGCCGACGCCGCGCAGCCGGGCCAACAGCGGCGCCAGCGCCGCGATCAAGACCGCCGGGACGATCAGCATGAGGCTCATCGCTACGGTCGCGCTCTGCCGCCCGTAGTGCATCAGCGAGTCCACGTGGACGGCGAGGCTGCCGCCGAAGAACTGGGCGGGCTGGATCAAGTGCGCAGCGGCGGCCTCTGAAATCGCCAAACATGCGGCCATCATACCCGCCGCAGCCAGTCCGCGCCAGAGGATCGGCAAGCGAGCGTGCGCAATCGACTGGATGCGACCAGCCCCATCCGTCATCGCCAGCGCCGTCAAGTCCTGCGGCACCCGGCGGTTCAACAGCCGCGCCACGCAAACGGGCAGGAAGCCGAACCGCGCCACCATCGCCGCCACCCACACCAGCGGCGTGTTTTCATAGAGGTTCCACCAGCCCGGATGGCTGATCCAGCGGTTGGAATAAAATGAAACCAGCGCCGTCGCCGTCAGCTCGGGCGGGATCACCGCCGTGGCAATCACGACCACCGTAGCAGCGCCGGTCAGCAACCGCCTTGTTTGCGGCCAGCGCGGGTCATCCGTCAGGGCAATCGCCATCGCCGTCGTTGCCAGACCCGACAAGCCGGCCACCATCAGCGTGGCCAACGCGGCATTGCCGCAAGTCTTCCATGCAGTGGCAATCGCCTCCATGGGAGGCGTTCGACCGCCGGCCAATTCCACCGCAAACACAATAATCGGGAACACCGTAATGCCGGCCGCGATCAGAGAGGCCACCGCCCAGGGCACCGACCCTGTGGACACCAGCGCCCCGGTGTCAGCCGTGTCAGCCTCATCCGCCCAGTGAGCCATCTGGCGCAGCCCGGGAATCGCCGCCGCGGCGAGAATGACGATTGTGCAGAGCATCGGCCATGATTGCCAGAACAGGAAGCCGGCAGGCTGCCTATAGCCTTGCGAGATCGCCGCGCTGGCCAGCATCTCGACCGACCACGTGTCAGTCGCGTTCATCAGCGGCGCCACCGTGCTGTCGATAACCGCCAGGGCGAAGACCGCCGCCAGGGCTGCAACGATCGGCCCCCGCATCACCGGCAGGGCGCCGCAGACGAAGGCGCGAGCGGGCGAAGCGTCCAGGCATGCCAACTGATAGGCCCTGGCGCCGAGTTGCTTGAAGCTTGCCGCCAAGATCAGCGCCGGAATGGGCCATAACCATGTGGCCAGAACCCACGCCGCCTGCAGCGGCGCTGCATGTACCGTATTCCAGCCGATGGCCTTGACCATCCAGGCGATGACGGCGTTATGGCTCGTCGCCACGAGTATCCACGCGTACGCGAAGATGCTGGGCATGGTCAGCAGCGGGATGATCGTGAGGCAATACAACAGAGTCCGCTGCCATCGCTGGCCCGTCGCCACCAGGGCAAAAGCGGCCGGCAGCGCCAGGACCAACGCGATGACCGTGGCCGCGGCTGCCATCTCGAGGGTCGCGCCATAGCATCGCCACAGCCGCGGAGAGGGCCAGACGGTCTGCCCTAGCACCGGCCCGCGCACTGCCTCGTACGCGACTTCTCCCAGCACCACGCCGACAGAAACGACCAACACCGCCCAACCGAGCCAGCGTAAGAGCCGAGTTACCAGCGTAAGGATCACAGAGCTGTCTTTTACCGCAGGAGAATCTCGCGGACGAGTCGGTCGGATTCTTCGAGCACCCCGGCAGCGGCGACATAGTCGATCTGGGCCTCGCCTGGGAAATCGCTGGTGCGAGAATCCCTTCTCGCACCCATCTTCGCCCGCAACGCCGGCCGCACCGGCACGTTCTGCGACTCGCTGGCCCGGAGTTTCTCCTCAATTTCTGCGGATACCAGATAGTCAACCAACCGCCGCCCGCTCTCAGCCCGCTGTGCTCCCGCCACCAACGCCACCGAGTTGGGAATCCACAGCGTGCCCGGCACGGGATGCTTCCCGTCCGGGGCGTCCAGATCAGGAAATATCATCTCGATCGAATCGCCCCGCTGCTGGGCAACAATCACGTCGTCCGTATCCGTCGCCACCAGATCCGCCAGGCCACGCGTGAGCAGCAACACGGACTGCGAGTTCCCATCGGTCAGCCGGCAGCCGTTTTCCCGCAGCCCCGCGTAAAACCGTTTCATCGCCTCTTCGCCCCACAGCGACAGCAACGTGGCCATGTGACCGCGGGTCGTGCCGAACCGCGGCTCCGCCATACAGAAGCGGTCCTTGTATTTTGGATCAACCAGCTCACACCATCGCCTGGGCAACTCCTCTTTCTTCGTCCGCTTCGGATCGAACGCCAGCACCCGCCTTCGAAGACCAAACGCCGTCCACAGTCCGGCCGGGTCGCGGTACTGTGCCGGAATGTCCTCCGCGGTCGGCGGCTTGTACGGCGCCAGGATCCCCCGCCCGGCAAGCTGCATCGTGCCGAAGATTTCGTTTGACCACCATACGTCGGCGCGCGGAGCCGCCTTCTCAGCAAGCAGCTTGTTAACCAGCCCGGTCGTCTTGCCGGCCTCGGTATCGAACACTGCATGGACCTTGATGCCGGTCCGCTTCTCGAACTCGTCGAGGATGGGCTGAGCAAAGGCGGTATCGACGGAACAATACACCACCACCGTTGTAACAGGCGCACCGCCTGGACGGCTCGCCGATTGATCACCTTCCGGCGCGGCTTTCCTGCAGCCAGCGCACGTCGCCCACACCATCACGATTGACACGGCGACAGCGCCGCCTCTATTCCTCAAAAAGAGCATCATCTCGTTGTCGCCCGATGGTTCCGCTAACGTGCCGTGGGCTGGCTGGCCACCGGCTCCTTTCCTTCACTCACTTCCGAAACGGTCAGATCGTCAAAACAGCTCGCCGCATCCGCCTTGGTCCAGAGACCGACCATGCCCGCATCAGGGAACGTCTCATCATCGGCCTCCAGCATCTTCTTCCCGTCCAGGTAACAAATGATGTGCTTGCCGCTCATCCCCACACGGATGGCGTACCATTTGCCGGCCACGCTCTCGACCTTCACAGACTCAAGCTGCTTGCGGACGCCGTCCCTGACGACATAGACCCGGAAGTTGCTTTCCAGGGGGTTGAGCCGGCAGATGTAGTAGTTGTTCTCGTCTTTGCAGCGCCAGACCGGCCCACCCCCCTGATCCTCCTTCCCGCTGACCGGTTTGAGTTGAACGCTGAGGTCGAGGTCCTTGAAAGATGACCGCTCCGCGATCGCCAGATTGAATGTCCCGTCGACGTTCTCCGTGTGGGTCAACGCCAGGACGTTGGGTTTGCTCGGCGCGGTCGCGTCGGCAATCACCTTCCATGTGGCCAGAGCCGTCGTCGGTTTGGTCTGTCGGACGCTCCAACCCGGCGGCACGGTGTCAACCGCGTCCTTCTCAAAATTCCATGTCGAAGAAGAGCTCGGTGCATTGGGGTGCGGGCCGCCGACTTCCAGCACTTTGCCCGAAGCGAGATCAATCCGCACATCCGCGACCTTCCCCGCCGCGAGCACACTTACGGCGCACACCCAATCGCCGTCATC
>DATKKX010000363.1:0-13057 GCA_035542775.1 Phycisphaerae bacterium
CCGAACGCCTATCGTCTTGGCCCGAACGGCGCTGACCACAACGCCCACTCGAGTGCGACGCATCCGGCGCCCGTCCGCCGTCTTGCCGCCGGTTTTTACCGCCTGTGGCTCTGTCATCGTCGTCCTGTCGTATTCCTGACTCCTGGTCCGGCCGCGGGCACGCCCCTGCGGCCGTGATCGCCTACTTGGCCTTCTTGGCCGTGCCGATCGACTCCATGTGATACTGCTTCTGTTCCACGTCCAGCTCGCCACGTTCGTTCAGTACCGTGAAGACCCGGGCGATGTCCCGCTTGGCCTTGTTGAGCTGCGAGGCATCCTCCAGCTTTTCGGTGACGGCCTGGCTGCGGAGATCGAACAGGTGCCGACGCAGCCGATCCAGCTCCGTGTGAAGCTCGTCTGTTTTGAGTTCTCGCAGGTCGCTGATCTTCATCTTGGCTTCCGTTTCTGCTACACCCGATGTTGCCGTCTCACGAAACGGCATGGCAGCGGCATCTTGGCCGCCACGCGCCGCAACGTCTGCCGGGCCACTTCCTCATTCACGCCGCCGATCTCGTACAGGATCGTGCCGGGCTTGACCACCGAGGTCCAGTAATCTGGTTCGCCTTTCCCCTTGCCCATTCGCGTTTCCAAGGGCTTGCTGGACACGCTCTTGTGCGGAAACACCCGAATGACCACCCGGCCCTGGCGATGCAGGAAGTGCGTGGCGCACATGCGGCCCGCCTCAATCTGTCGGGCCGTGATCCAGCCCGGCTCCAGCACTTGCAGGCCGTAATCGCCGTAGGCGACATAATTGCCGCGCGTGGCGTTGCCGTGGATTCTGCCACGATGGTGCTTACGATACTTCACTCTTGCCGGCATCATCGCCATGCCATCGACTCCTCACCGCGCCGGTCCAGCCGCCCAGGCCGGTCAATTCGCTGGCCGTGCTCGACACGAAGCCTACCAGCGGGGTCTTCGCCCGCCCGGTCGCCGCCGTTGCTCCGGCCCCTGCTCCTCTCGCTCCGCCGTCTCGGCGGCCTCGTCGTACCGCCCCCGATACACCCACACCCGCACGCCGATCGCTCCATAGGTCGTGAAGCTGTTCGTGAAGCCGTACTCCACGCGCGCCTGCAGTGTCTGCAGAGGGATCGAGCCTTTCATCTGACTCTCCGTCCGCGACATCTCGGCGCCGCCCAGACGGCCCCGGCAGATAATCTTGATGCCCTTGGCCCCCGCCGACATCGCCGCCTCGCAACGCATCTTCATCACGCGTCGGAAACTCGCCCGCCGCTTGAGCTGCGCCGCGATGTCCAGGGCGATCAGTTGGGCGCTGAGGTCCGGATTCTTGATCTCCTTGATGTTGACGCTCACCTTGCGGTCGATCAGCTCCTCGATGGCTTCCTTCAGCTTGTCCACCTCGGCGCCTCTCGGACCGATCACCAGGCCCGGTCTGGCCGTCGCCAGAACCACCTTGACCTCATTCCGGGTCCGCTCGATCTCAACGCTCGCGCAACCCGCGAACGGCGCCGTGCGGTTCAGCTTCTCGTCCACCAGGTCCCGGATCCTCTTGTCCTCGATCAGGAACTCGGCATACGCCGCTTTGGGAGCGTACCACCGTGACCGCCAGTCCTCGGTGATGCCGATGCGAAAACCCGTCGGATGTACCTTCTGTCCCATGCGTCGTTATTTCCTTGGTCCTTCGCCTACCGTGACCACAATGTGGCTGGTCCGCTTCAGGATGGGGTGGGCCCGCCCGCGATCCTTCGGCTGAAAACGCTTGATGGTCGGGCCCTCATCGACCCTGGCCTCATGTACAAAAAGCTTGCGGACATCCGCTTCCTGCTCATCCGCATCCGCCATCGCCGCACGCAATACCTTGTCCACCAACGAGCTCGCCCGCTTCTTGGTGAACTTCAGCAACTCCAGCGCTTCGTCCACATGACGGTTCGCGATCAGCTCGGTCACCAGGCGGGCCTTCCTGGGGCTGATGCGGGCGTATCGGTGGGTCGATTTCCAAGCCATCTCTTATCACTCCGTCGACTGCCGGCTACACCACCTTCTTCTTGGCCGGCGTATGGCCTCGCCATGTCCGCGTCAGGCTGAACTCGCCCAGCCGGTGGCCGACCATATCCTCTGTGACAAAGACCTTCTTGAAGACCTTGCCGTTGTGGACCTCAAACGTGAACCCGACGAATTCCGGCGGAATCGTGCATCGCCGCGCCCAGGTCTTGATCGGGTCGCGCGTGCCCGCCTGAATCGCCTTTTGGACCTTCTCGTACAGCCGAGCGTCCACGAATGGTCCTTTTTTCAAGCTTCGCGTCATCAGCTTGTCCCGTGCTCGTCCAGCGTCCCATGTCGAGCACGCCGAACGCCAATGTCTTCCCAGGTCCCGCTACTTCCGTCGCTTCAATACCAACTGCCCATAGCGCCGGCTCTTGCGCCGCCGCAGGATTCGCCGATTGGAGTTCTTCCGCGGATTCCGCGTATGCCCGCCCTTGGCCAGGACGCCCGTCGGGCTGCAGGGATGCCGTCCGCCGCCGCTTCGCCCCTCGCCGCCGCCCAGAGGGTGCGCCACGGGGTTCTGGGCCACACCGCGCACGTGCGGTCGACGGCCCCGGTACCGCGTTCGACCGGCCTTGCCCCATTTGATGTTCTTGTAATCCAGATTGCCCAATTGCCCCATTGTCGCGCGGCACTCGGACCAAACTTGCCGCATCTCGCCGGACGGCAGAATCAGCGTCGCCCAATTCCCCTCGCGAGCGACCAGCCGCGCTGATCCGCCCGCCGCCCGCACCATCTTGCCGCCCTGCCCAGCCACCAGTTCGATATTGTGGACATCCATCCCGACCGGGATGTTCTTGAGCGGAAGCGTGCAGCCGATCTTCGGCTCGACGCCGGGACCGCTTTGCACCGTGTCCCCGGCCTTCAGACCCAAGGGGGCCAGGATGTACCGCAGTTCGCTGTCCTCGTATCGGATCAGAGCGATGTTACAGTTGCGATTGGGGTCGTACTCGATCGCTTCGACTTTCGCCGACACGCCATCCTTGTTTCGCTTGAAATCGATGATGCGGTACAGCCGCTTGTGCCCGCCGCCGCGGAACCGGGACGTCGTGAAGCCCTGGTTGTTTCGCCCGCCGGTCCTGGCCAGCCGGCAGCACAACGATTTCGCCGGACGACGGTTCTTGTCCGTCAAGTCGCGGAAATCATTCACGCTCGACTGCCGTCTGCCTGGCGTGGTCTTCTTGTAAACCTTGATGCCCATCTCGCGTACCTTACTCGCTCATGCGAGGTCGTCTTGCCGGCCTCGCTCGCAATGCCGGTTTTCACACCAACTCCGCTAGAAGAGATCGATGTGAAAGTCGGGCTTTAAAACAACCACGGCCTTCTTCCATCCCCGGGTCACGCCGGTCTTGAACCGATACCGGCGCTGCTTGCCCGAGCGGACACTCGTTCTAACGCTTGCCACTCTCACTCCGTAAATCTTCTCCACGGCCTCGCGGATCTCGACCTTGTTCGCCTCCGGGTGTACCTCAAAGCTGTACGCGCCACCCCGGCCCGGCCGCGTGCGGGTCACGCCGTGAGCCTGCTTGCTCTGGTGCGTCCCTTTCTCGGTCACCAACGGCCTTCGTACAACGTGGTAGATATCCATACGCCTTACGCCTCTCGCGAATCCCCGGTCGGCTGCGACTCCGACGTCAAAGCCCTGAATGCCTCGGGCGTGAACACCAGCTTGCGGGCCCGCAGGACATCGTGCGCGTTCAGTTCCGACACCTGCTTCATGGCGAAGTCCGGGATGTTCCTGCCGGAAAGCAGCAGGTTCCTGTCCTCGCCGGCCACCGCCAGGAGGGCTCCGCCGTCCGTATCCGTGGCCCGCAGAATGCCCGCCAATTGCGCGGTCTTGGGTGCATCCAGCTTGATACCGCTGACAATGAGCGCTGTCCCCGACATCGCCTTGGCCAGGATGGCCGAATCCCTCGCCAGCCGCCGCATCTTGCGCGGCAGCTTTTGCGAAAAATCGCGGTTGATCTTGGCAAAGGCATGACCGCCGCCCACCCGTACCGGTGTGCGAACGTTTCCCATGCGGGCCCGGCCGGTTCCCTTTTGCCGGTACAGCTTGCGGGTGGAACCATCCACCATGCCGCGACTCTTGGTTCGCACGGTACCTTGTCGCTTGTTGGCGCGATAGGCCACCACTGCCTGTTTGAGCAGTTCGTAGCGGACCCGGTCGCCGAACCGAGCCGGATCCAGTTGCTCGGCGCCGATCTTCTGCCCTTTAGTATCCAGGACCGGAATCTCTATCATGATCCGTCAGCTCACAAGCTCTCAAGGTCCGCGACCCGACGCCGGCCGGCCTACCCGCCGGCTGCCCCGATCGCTTACGACTTTGTCTTCGCCCTCGACACCACAACGTATCCGCCGCGAGGACCTGGCACCGCGCCCTTGATGAGCAGCAGGTTCCGGTCCTTGTCGATGGAAACCAGCTTCTGGTTTCGAATCGTCTGTCTCGCATGCCCCATATGCCCCGGCATGCGCTTTCCGCGCTTGATGCAGCGGCCTCGACCGCGGTCGCCCGACGCGCCGATGCCGCCCGGCGAGCGGTGCTTCCGTTCGCAACCGTGCGATGCCGGCTGCCCGCCAAAATTGTGCCGCTTCATCACGCCCTGGAAGCCCTTGCCAATCGTCGTGCCGACCACGTCCACGTATCGGATCTGCTGTTCCTCAAAAACGTCCACCGTGACCACATCGCCGATCGACCGATTGGTCGGCTCCATCAGGCGGATCTCACGGACAAACTTCTGGGGAACCGTGTTCGCCTTCCGGGCGTGCCCGACCTGCGGCCGCGCACAGCGGCTGGGCTTGACGCGCTCGAACCCCAGCTGCACGGCCTCGTAGCCATCGGTGGCCTTGGTCTTCACTTGCAGGACCGGGCATGGACCGGCCTCGACCACGGTGACGGGTACCGACGCTCCGTTCTCGTCGAACACCCGGGTCATCCCGATCTTTTTACCCAATATCGCCGCGTACATGAGGCACAATATCCCCGTCGCCTTGCAGAAGTCTCATCCACACGCGCGATCGAGCTCACGCGTCACGTTGTCAGATAATATGGGTTCGAAGAGATCAGATCGCAGAGGAGCTGTCGCGGCGACGACGCGTCAGTTCATGCCTATGCCCTGATCTTGACGAAAACGCCCGCCGGAACCACCAGGCGATTCAGCGCTTCGACTGTCCGCGCCGTCGGTTCGAAGATGTCCACCACGCGTTTGTGGGTTCGCATCTCGAACTGCTCACGCGACTTCTTGTCGATGTGCGGGCTTCGCAAAACCGTGTAACGCTCGATCCGGGTCGGGAGAGGAATGGGTCCACGCACTCGCGCGTTGGTCCGCTTGGCTTGCTCGACAATCTCACGAGCCGATTGGTCCAGCGCCCGATGATCGTAGGCCTCCATCCGAATTCGAATTCGATCCAGCGCCACAGTTTTTCCTCAAACCTGAAACCACTATGCGCCCGCCTCCACTTCTCGGAGAACAGGCAAGACCAACCAGTTTATGCTTTTTCGCGATCGTGTCAACATGCCCCCCGCCAACTTTTTCTCGCCGATTTCAAGAGCGGGTATTCCCCCGAAAGCAGCGATTCCCGACGTAGTTGATTGCTCATGCTTCGCTGCAGTCCGGAGGCTTTTCTTGCTACAGCCCGCAGGCGGTTTATCGCATAACCACTTGCCACGAATAGAATTACCGAAGCATTTCGGCTCCGAGTACCTGCTGGCGGCGCACCGCCCGTCGGAATGCGTCAGCTAATATAGCCTTGGCGTCGCAGCAATTCCTGCTGCAGGTTGAATGGCATGGGTTCGTACGCCAGAGGTTCCATGGACCAGCTCGCTCGACCTTGGGTCAAGGTTCGCAACTTCGTGGCGTACTGAAACATCTCGGCCAGCGGAACATGGGCCTGAATGTGGCGGGTGTGCCCGTGCATCTGCGTGTCCTGGATCATTCCCCGCCGCGCGCTGATATCGCTCCCGACGATGCCGAAGTAGTCCTCCGGCACCGACACTTCCAGGCGCATGATCGGTTCGAGAATCACCGGAGCCGCCTTCTGCACCGCCGCCTCGAAACCGATCCGCGCGGCGTTCTCGAAGGCCAGATCCGAGCTCTCCCCCTGCCGTTCCTCCGCCTCGAGCAGGGTCACTCGGACATTTAGCATCTCATACCCCGCCAGCACACCTACCTGCAACGACTCCCGAGTGCCTCGCTCCACCGCTGCCACGAATGCGTGATCGATCGTGCCCTCACTGAAGGCGTTTACGAACTCAAAGGCCAGCTGCCCCTTTCGAGGTATGAACGGCTCGACGCGGAGTCTGACTCTGGCGAATTGCGTCTGCGCCCCCGCCTGTCGAAGGAACTGGCCCTCGGCTTCTCCGACCTGTGTGATGGCCTCCTTGTATGCGACTCTCGGCTGGCCGACGTTGATCGGCACGTGCATGTCCGTGGCCAGCTTGTGGGCCAGCACCTCCAAATGCAGCTCGCCCATTCCGCTGATGATCGTCTGTCCCGTGTCCTTGTCGTAGCTGTGCCGGAAGGTCGGATCCTGGCGGGCCATCTTGTCCAGGGCATCCCCGAGCAGATCGCGATCCTTCGTGTTCTTCGGCTCCACCGACACGCTGATGACCGGCGTGGGGAACTCAATCTTCTCCAGCACCACCGGGTGCCGGGGATCGCACAGGGTGTGGCCGGTCAGCGTGGTCTTGAGACCGACGCACGCGATAATGTCTCCCGCCACCGCCTCCTCGATCTGATCGCGCCGCTTCGCGAACATCCGGTACATCCGGCTGAGATTCTCCTTCTCATCCGTGTTGGCGTTGTAAACGCGGGTGTTGTTCCTCAGCTTCCCGCTGTAGATCCGGACGTAATAGAGATCCAGCGGCTTGTCGGCAACGATCTTGAAGACCAGCGCCGCAAACGGCTCATCCACGCTTGGCCGCCGCAGTACCGGCGTGTGATCATCGAGCGAACGCACGCCTTCGATCGGCGGACGCTCCAGCGGCGAAGGCAGATAGTCGATGACGCCGTCCAGCACTTTCTGAACGCCCACATTCTTCAGGGCTGAGCCGCAGAATACCGGATTGATCTGATCGGCGATCGTCGCCTTGCGAAGCGCCCGCCGGATCTCGTCCTCTCCGAAGGGCTGCCCTTCGAGGTACTTTTCCATCAGGAAGTCGTCGACCTCCGCAACTTTTTCCTCGAGGCTGCGCCGCCATTTGTTCGCCTCGGCCTCTGCCGACTCCGGGATCTCCAGCTCCGCCACGGTCGAGCCCTGATCGCCCGTAAAGTGAAACGCTTTCATCGTCAGCAGATCGACAACCCCCTCGAACGTGCCCTCGGCCCCGATGGGCACCTGCACGGGCACCGCATTCGCGGCCAGCCGCTTCTGCATCGACGCCACAGACATCTCGAAATCCGCGCCGATTTTGTCCATCTTGTTGATGAAGCAGATGCACGGCACGTGGTACTTCTGCGCCTGCCTCCAGACGGTCTCCGATTGGGCCTCCACGCCCTCCCTGGCGTCGAACACCACCACGCCGCCGTCGAGGACGCGCAGGCTGCGCTCCACCTCCGCCGTGAAATCCACGTGGCCCGGCGTGTCGATCAAATTGATGGAGTGGTCTCTCCAGGGAATGGTGACCGCGGCGCTGAAGATCGTGATCCCCCGCTGCTGTTCCTGCTCGTCGAAGTCCGTCGCCGTGGTGCCCTCATCCACCTCGCCGATCTTGTGCTTGCGGCCGGTGTAGAAAAGAACCCGCTCCGTCGTGGTGGTCTTGCCGGCGTCGATATGCGCGACGATCCCGATGTTCCGCACCCGCGCTAACGGCGAGCCGCTCGCTGCGCCATCCTCATCCGAGTTCCTGCCCTTTGCCGCCGCGGACATCGCCATCAACCTCTGTCAACCGGCCGCTCGACCTTGCGCCGCCGTCTGGCGCCTCCTCCGGCGCCCGACGGAAAATCGGCAGTATAACATAGCGACCTCTCGCTGCTAAGAGCGCCGGCCGGATTCGATTTGACCATCTGTCGCAGACCTACAACAATTCATGGATGAGACCCTTTGTCACGACCGCCGATGCCGAACGCCACGCGGCTCGCCCGCCGCGCGGCGGCGGCCGCGCTGCTGTGCCGTGGCCGATCGTTCTGGTCGCTCTTCAAATACCCTGGGCGCTGGCGGCCGGCTGCGAGGAGGAGCAACTCCCGCCACCCCGATCCCCCGCCACGGCCCCTGCCGCTGCCGAGCTGGACCGCAAACACACGGCCAGCATCAAGGCGGACCGAAACTACGTCATCCCCAACCTCCAGTTCGTTGTCCAGCGTGATCCCGTCGGCACGGACATGACCGGCTTTACTCTGTTGTCAACCAGGCCCGGGCCAGACGACTCCCGCCTGTTGTTCGGCACCACTCAGAACCTCTCTTCCCTCGACAAGCTCACCTCCATCGACATCCGCTTCGCCGGTGCCCGGCTCCTCGATCCTCACGGCAACGGCATCTTCACGACGCTGGCGTGCTATCAGCCCAAATTCGTCACCCTCAAGATCAGGAAGGTTGATGCGGGCGAGGCCCAGGGCACCCTCAGCGGTGAGTTCTATCGTTTCAAGACCGTCACGCCGACCGCCAAGCCGGATGTGGTCCGGCTCGAAGCGACCTTCACCGCCGTCCTGATCGTCAAGTGAATTCCTCCTCGCCGCCTTCCCCGCCGGACCCTAAGATAACTGCATCATGACTGATGTCTTTGCTCGACGGCGCTACCTGCTCAACTTCGACACCAGCCGCCTCGGCCAGGTCTTTACCGACGTCCTGATCATCGGCAGCGGCGTCGCCGGTCTGCGAGCAGCCATCGCGGCCGCGGAACAGGCCGACGTGATCGTCGTGACCAAGGACCGCGTGCCGGACTGCAATACCGCCTACGCCCAGGGCGGCGTAGCCGTGGTGACTGACGCCGCCGACTCCTTTGAGGCCCACGTTGAGGACACGCTTCAAGTGGGCTGCGGCCTCGGGAACACGGAAGCGATCGAGCTTATGGCCAAGGAAGCCCCGCAATGCCTAGCCGAGTTGATGTCCTGGGGAGCTCATTTCGACCGGCACAACGGCGCCGTCGCCCTTGGCATGGAGGGCGGGCATTCCGCCAGGCGCGTGGTCCACGCTCAGGGGGATGCGACGGGACGCGAGCTGAGCAACACGCTCTGGCGGCGAGCGAGCGAATCCGAGAAGATCCGCATCTTCGAGCACTGCTTTGTCATCGATCTGGTGGTCGAGGAGGGACGCTGCATCGCCGCCCTAACCTACCACGAGAAGTATGGTCACCAGATCATCTGGGCCAGCCAGACTATCCTCGCCGCCGGCGGAGCCGGTTGCCTGTTCCGCGAAACGACCAATGCGCCAACGGCCACCGCCGATGGCCACGCGATTGCGTTCCGGGCGGGTGCCAAGGTCCGCGACATGGAGTTCTTCCAGTTCCACCCCACCGCCCTGTACGTCGCCGGCGCCGCCCGCGCCCTCATCAGCGAGGCCGTCCGCGGTGAAGGCGGCCGCCTGGTGGATCGGGAAGGCCACCGGTTCATGAAGAGCTACCACCCGGATGCCGAGCTTGCTCCTCGCGACGTGGTCAGCCGGGCGATCCTGCGGCACATGGCCGCAACGTCTGCCACCTGCGCGTTTCTGGACGTCCGCCACTTTCCGCCCGGTCGCTTCCGGGAGCGATTCCCAAACATCGCCGCACTGTGTCAGGATTTCGATATCGACGTGTCCCGG
The DNA here is from genome assembly GCA_035542775.1 of Phycisphaerae bacterium. GTDB lineage: Bacteria > Planctomycetota > Phycisphaerae > UBA1845 > UTPLA1 > DATKKX01. Next base: position 9,775 of record DATKKX010000363.1, read on the forward strand.
AGCCTGATCCCTATCCGCCCTGCTGCTCACTACATGATCGGTGGCGTCATCGTCGATAACAACGGACGTTCGTCGGTCGCCAATCTGCTGGCCTGTGGGGAGGTGGCTTCAACCGGCGTGCATGGCGCCAACCGCCTGGCCAGTAATTCACTGCTGGAGGGCCTGGTTTTCGGGAAGCGGGTCGGAAGGCTGGCCGCGGAGGCCGCCGGTGCTCCCGGTAACGCCGTCCATCCCCGGCACCTCAAGCACACCGTGACCATCGCTCCTCGGACCGAACTGGACCTCCCTGACGTACGCAACAGCCTTCGGGCCGTCTGCTGGCGGAACGTCGGCATCGAGCGGACGGGCGACCGGCTGGCAGAGTCCGTCGAAATCATCGATTTCTGGGGCAGGTACGTCATGGACAAGGTCCTCACCCATCGCATGGGCTGGGAGACCCAGAACATGCTGACCGTTGCCCGCCTCATGGCCCAGGCTGCCGTGGCCCGCAAGGAGTCGCGCGGCACGCATTATCGCGGCGATTTCCCGGCCACCGATGATGAGCACTTCCTCGGGCATATCGCCATGCAGAAGCTTCCCGAGGAGATCCGTCAGACTTACGAGCCGCTCCGGAAGAGCGGCTAACTCACTCCGACGATGCTCGTCGCACGAAGCTAATCGTCTCGCAATACCTGACCGATAGCAGACACGTCGGCCGCCTTGGCGACGCCGGAGTCCGACAGATGCAATCGGCCAGCCACGATCAACTCGCGCCTCTCCACACTCCGGCTTACCGCAACCGCAGTGTCTTATCGGCCTTGATCGGTATCATCGGCTTCTTCTGTGTACTGGGCGTCTCGGTTTCGCTGGCGGGAGACGTGCACAGTCTGACGCCCTTCCTGAGCGTGCCCAGCATCTTGATCGTCATCTTTGCGCCGCTCGTGGTTCTGATTGGGGTGTTTGGCCTGGCGGGAGTCATTGACGCGTGGGTATGGGTCTTCCGCAGACCGACACCCGGCAAGACCGCAGAGGACGCCTCCACCTTCTTCCAACTAGCCGCCGGCTTCGCCCTCGCCAGCGGCTTCCTGGCCACGGTCGTCGGCCTGATCTTGGCCCTTAAGGACCTGAACGACCCCAGGCAGGCCGGTTTCAGTATGTCCGTCGCCATGCTAAGCCAGCTCTACGGCGTTTTCCTGGCAGTGGTGTACCTGGCCATTGCGGCCTACGTCGCTCGACGGCACAACGGCGTCGCCGGAATGGCTGCTCTGGCTCAGCGGGCCACCAGCATCGCCGGCCTCACCACCATTGCCGGCGTCCTCACCGCCATGATCGCGTTCGGCATCCTCATGCTGAGCATTTCCCCTTGCCTTTGAGCATACACCTGTAGATCTGATAAGAGGCGAGCAGTTGGTGCCCCCTCAGCGTGAGGTCCGTTTTTTGCGCTGCGGCAGGGAGACCTGCTGGACGCGGAGGGTGAAGCCGTTGTTGTTTTCGAAGGGCTCGACGACGCCGGTGGCGGCGAGGATGGGGTTGGCGACGGTCAGATGGCCGAACCGCTGGTAGGCGTCGGGGAAAAGGATGGTCTCGATAAAACCGGTGCGGTCGGCGAGGGTGACGAATTTCATCAGATCGCCGGTCTGGGTGGCGTTGATGCGGTCGGCGACCATCAGACCGCAGACGGCGACGCGGCGACGGAGATGGCGGCCGAGCTGGTCCACGGGGACGTAGCGGGACCAGTCGATCTCGCGATCTTTGTCGTCGCGGCTCAGGAAGGTGAGTGGATCGAGGGTGATGGGGAAGCCGAGGAGGTCCATTTCGCGCTGGGCGATCTGCCAGGTGTCGGGCTCGGTGAATTCGATGGGCGGCGCGGGCTCGTCACGATCGAGGGCGGCGGACCAGAGCGTGGGGCCGATGGCGGAGTGGCGGAGGAATTTGCGGAGTTGCCAGAACATGAGCGGGCGGGAGGGGCCGAGGCAGTCGAAGACGCCGGCGTCGAGGAGCGATTGGGCTTCAGATTCCGAGGGCTGGCAGCGGTCGACGAAATCGGTGAGGGAGGCGAAGGGGCCGTTGGTTCGGGCGGCGGTGTAGCGGTCGAGGAAGGATTGAGAGAGGGAGGCGATGTGGGAGACGGGGACGCGGATGGCGAGGCCGCGAGGATCCGAGAGCTGGGATTTCAAATTCGAGATTTCAGATTTGAGATTGGAGATTTCAGAATCGAGGCTTGAGGAGGACCTGAAGGGTTTCTGTCGCCCTTCCAGGGCTTGGATGGGGACGCACGCTGTTTCCCGAGGGCTCACGCCCTCGGCTATTGACCGCCGCCCTTCCAGGGCTTGAGTGCAGCCAATACCTGGAGTGCAGGCAACACCTGGAGTGCAGCCAACACCTGAAACGCAGCCAACACCTGGAGTGCAGCCAGGATGGCGGCACCACAATGGCGAAGGCTCCATGCGGAAGTGCTCCACGCTGAAGTGCTCGCGCGAGCGGTTGACGCACGGCGGCAGGAAACGGATGCCGAGGCGGTGGGCTTCCATAACGTAGAGGATCTGCGGGAGCGTGGGAGAGCTGGCGTAGAAGCCGCGGTAATTCGAGAGGATCGCGGCGATGTAGTGGGCGGGCCAGCGGCGTTTTAGCCAGGCGCCCTGAAAGGCCTCGACGGCGTACTCGGCGGAGTGGGCCTTGTTGAACATGAATCCGGCGAAGCCCTCGACGAAGGGCCAGACGGTGTCAATTTCCTGCGTCTGGCGACCCTTCTGAAGGGCGCAGGCGTAGAACTCGGACTTGAGCTCGGCGATGAGCGGGAGGTTCTGCTTGTTGAGGGCGCGACGGAGGACGTCGGCGCGGCCGAGATTCATGCCGGCGAACTCGACCGCCACCTGGAGGATGTGCTCCTCGAAGACCATCAGGCCGTAAGTCTTCTCCAGTGCGCCGACCAATGACGGATGGGTGTAGGAAGGGGGTTCGAATCCCTGATACCGGCGGGCGAAGGCCTCTTTCTTGCCCTGGTTGGCGGCGCCGGGGCGGATGATGGCCACGACGGCGGTCAGGCAGTCAATATCACGGCAGTTGCACTGCTGGATCAGGCTGGTCATGGCGGGCGATTCGATGTGATGGACGCCGCGGGCATTGCCGGTGGCAATCATGTCCCAGGTCTCGGGCTCGGAGTAATCCACGTCGCGGGTGAGGTCGACAAGCTGCGCCTGGTGGTCAAACGCAGCCGGCGCGGTGCCCGGCAGCGTGCGATTGATCTCGTTGACGGCGTCGCGGAGGACGGAGAGCCCGGCCTGGCCGAGGAGGTCGATCTTGA
>DATKKX010000364.1:0-11277 GCA_035542775.1 Phycisphaerae bacterium
CCACGATGGCGGAATCCCCTAGCGTCGTGGCATTGGTGAACTTCGCAACATGGTTCTGCGTGCCACTGCCGCCGAGTCCTCCTCCGCCACCCGCCGCGGTGGTTTGGACTGTGCCGTCGGGGAACTTGAATCCGCCGGAGCCGCCGGTCGATTCCACCGTGCCGTTAACGGTCAGCGCCGAGCTCGGAGTCGGCGTGCCGACGCCCACACGGCCGCTGAAGTAGCCGCGGCCGACAAAATACCCGGCATATCCATCGGGGGAATCGGCCTCACCGTAAAACGCGTAATTCGTACCCGACCCCGCGGAGGCCAGACCAAACACGCCGAACCCCGCAGCGCTGTCGCTTTCACCAAAGACGCCGTACGTAGGACCCGACGCCGCGGAGGCCCAACCCAGTACGCCGGTGCCCCGGGTACTGTTGCTGGCCCCGAAGACCCCTTTCCCGGCGCCGGTGGAGGCGAGATCGTAGCCGTAGATTGCCTGACTATCCGGACCGCTGGTGAAGACCGACAGGCCGTCGCCCGAACTGTCGGCCTTGGTGTTCCTGACGCTCACGACGGCCCCCGCCGTCGCCGCAGCGGCGTCCAGGGCGTGCGACGGGCTGCTGGTACCGATACCCACATTGCCGCCGTCGTAGTACAGGTCTTCGCCCGACTTCACCCAGGGAGCTAGGGCGTTCAGCGCGTACGGCGAGGGCGTCAGCTCCTGCCATGGCGTGAGCTGGGTGTACGAGCCGCTGCCCGCCGGAGAACGAACGGCGACCTGCAGCCAGCGGGCGTCCCCGGTGAAGATGCCGGTCCCGAAGTCCAGCGTGACCGTGAACAGCCCGTTGGTGATGCTGACGTTGTTGACGCTGAGCGTTGGGCCGACCTGCGTACCCGACGCCATGTCAGCGGCATCCCACAGGCTGAACTGAAAGTCGGCGGTGCTGTTTACCGGCAGGCCCGCGTGTTTGAGTTGCCCCTGATAGGTGAACGCGGTGCCAGCCGGAGTCTGAGCCAGGCCGGAGCTGCCGGCCAACAGAACCAATCCCATTCCCACAGTCAATTGCCTTTTTCTGTTCATCTTGTTCTCCTTGCCTCCTTCGATTCGGAAGGTGAATCCGTAACGGCCTCCGAGCACCCCTGCGACGCGCACCGCGAACACTTTGGTGCTACCAACCGCCGGAATGACCATCTAGTCCTGGGCCGCCAATGGTGCTTGGCGACGAATCCAGGTCTAAATCACGCGCGAACAGGAAAAATTGGTGGTTCGCACCCGGACGGGCAACCGCCTGCCGGTCAGCGATGGGTGGGGGAATGGACACGAAGGGCTTCCGGCCCAAGGGAGACTATGGCGCCGGCGCGTCGGCCGTTGCGGCAGGTTGCGTCGATGCTTGCCATTCCGTCAGTTTCAGCCGCCACTCATCCGCCTGCTCCGCATGGCCTTGGCCAGGCTCGGCTGCTTCCCAGCGCTCGTAGAGATTGACCAGAAGGCTTATTACCTGCTGGCGTAGATCAGGTATCGACGCGGAGACCCGCACAATCGCGTTCTTGTCATACGGGATCGAAGCCAAACGCGTGCTCGCGTCAATGAGCACCGCCGCGGCTTCCGCAAAGCGATCCAAGTGCGTCAGGGCGTCTGCCAACCCGATGCGGGCGATACAATCATCACGGCTAAAGTATCCGTTCCGGTCGAAGACGCCCAAGGCTTCGCGGAACAACGTCTCCGCCTCGGGGTACTCTCCCAGATCGCACAGTACCAGGCCGAGATTGCGCGCGCTATATGCCAGCTGCGGATCCTCCCGCGCTAGCTTGCCGCGGACCTCAAGAGCCTTGCGCAGCAAGGGTTCCGCGCCCGCAGCGTCACCGAGCCTGTGGACGGTACGCCCCAGATTACTTGCGGCCATCCCGACGAGGGGGTGATCTTCGCCAAGAAGCTGGCGATACATGGCCAACGCCTCACGGAAAAAGGATTCTGCTCCCGTGAGATCGTCGCGGTAGCTCAGGAGGTCCCCAAGCTGGTTCAGATTCCCGGCGATGTCCAGATGCTCTGTGCCCAATGAACGGCGGCGTATAGCCAAGGCCTCACGCAACATGCCCTCCGCCGATTCCCACTCGCCTTTGATCATGGCCACGGTGGCGAGGCTGCCGAGAGTGTCGGCTACGGTTAGGTCCTCGTCGCCGAAGATCTTGCGGCGGAGCGCCAGGGCTTGTTGTAAGACTGGCTCCGCATGTTCAGCGTCCGTCGCCGTCACGAGTGCCGTTCCGAGGTTGTGCATGGCCGCCGCAACGGCCGGATGATCCTCGCCCAACAGCTTTCGTCGCACCGCAAGGGCTTCCTCCAGGAGCGGCTGGGCCTGAGCGATATGATTCTGCCCTTTGTCCATCAACAGCAGGCCAAGATCCTCGAGAACTTCCGCAACTCCCAGATCTTCACGGCCGAACAAGGCCTGCCGCCGGGCCAGTGCGGACCGAAGGTAGGTCTCGGCTTGGTCATACAGGCCGAGAGCTCGGTAGGTTTGCCCGATCGTCGCGCACACCGCCGCCTCGACCTCCGGCTCGTATCCACCTTGGCCCCGATCCAGCTCTTGTGCCGCCGCATCGAGAACCTCACGCACCCGGACATCCGGGTTGCCACCTTCCGCGCCGCGATTGGCCCGGGCCAGCACGTCGTGCATCAGTTTACTGACCGACTCGGCGATCGCGGCCTGCTGGCGCGCGGCGGCAGCCTCCTGATCCGCGCGACGCGCCTCCGCCATCGCCTTTGCTTCGCTGGTCTCCGCCGCAACTCTACGCTCATCCGCCAGTAGGCGGGCCTGTTCGGCTCGCCGGCTTTCGCTCACCGCCTGGCGCCAGAAAGTGACCGAACCGATGAGGCCGACGGTCACCAGGGCCACGAACCCCGCGGCGATCACCGCCGGCAGCCGATATTTGTGCATGTACTTGCGGAGGACGTACGCAGCGCTGTCTCGCTTGGCCTCGATCGGCTCGCCAGCGATGTAGTGGCCAACGTCACGGCCCAACTCGCCTGCGGACTGATAGCGCCGCTCCCGCTCCTTGGCCAGGCACTTGAGCACGATCGTCTCGACTTCATCGTCAACATCCGCCCGGATCGTCCTCGGGCGAACCGGCTGAGCCTGCATGATGCGGTCCATGACATCCCGCATGTTGCCGATCACGTCGTACGGGAACCTCCGGGTCAGCATCTGGTAGAGGATCACGCCCAGCGAATACACGTCAGTGCGGAGGTCGATCTTGCCCGGTGCACCCTCGGCCTGTTCGGGGCTGGCCCAGGGCAGCGAGCCGACGAACTGGCCCGTCACGGTCATCAAGCTGGCCGCCCCGCTGGGGCTGCCGGCCACCGTCGCGACCTTGGCCAAGCCGAAGTCCAGAATGTGCGGTTCGCCGTTGTCATCAACGCGGATGTTGCTCGGCTTCAGGTCGCGATGGGTAATACCCCTCAGGTGAGCGGCATTGACGGCTTGGCATATCCTCGCAAACAACGTCAGTGTTTGCTTGATCGAATGCTCCCGGCTGGCGATCCACACATCCAGCGGCTGACCGCTGATGTAGTCCATCACAAAGTAATGACAGCCAGCGGCCCGCCCGCTGTCGTGAATGGTCACAATATTGGGATGATTGAGCTGGCTCAGCACCTCCACCTCGCGCTCGAAGCGGGCTTGCTCGGCAGGAGTAGCGAAAGGCCCTTCTCTCATGACCTTGAGCGCCACCTTGCGCCTGGTGGATTCCTGAATGGCCTGGAAGACCACCCCCTGCCCCCCGCGATGGATCTCCCGGAGAATCCGGTAGCCTGCGAACGAATCCGGCGAAAGCGCCAGCGCGGATGCAGGCTTGGCGGTATCGCCCGAAGTCGGCTTGCGGCCGGAGCGCTGGGCATCGAGCCCGTTCCCCGCCGATGATGCCTGCAACTCGTCGCCAAGCCACACTCCGGAAAGTTGCTCGCCGCGGGTGCGAAGGCGACCTTCCGGGGGCAGATGGGCCGCGTCGGCTTCCCGGCGCGCCGCATCGATCAGCTCGCCGTCGTCGCTCGGCGAATCGCCGTATTCCGGGGAATCTGATCGCCCGCTAGCCAAAATCTTGTCTCCCACCTTCGTCGCATTAAGCAGAACTCAGGTCCTCGACCACGGTCGGCCGTCGCTGTAACCACGTCCGGCGGATCCTGCACCCATAATGGGCGACATTTCTGCGCGTTTCTCACGAGCCGCTGCTGAAAAAACGCGACTCCGAGCCCAGCAGCTCCTGCAAGCAGTCCAGCGCCCTGATCCGCAGCATGTGCACCGCCCCGCACGATTTACCCATGGCCGCGGCGATCTCGGCAATGGGCTGCCCGTCGATATCGTGCTCGCGCACAACCTGAGCATACAAGGGCGGTAACCGGGCCATCGCGACCTCAAGTGCCTGTTGGGACTCGCGGTGGGCGGCATCCCGGCTGGGGGTGGTCGCTGTGGAATCGCGGAGCTGGCTCAATAAAGTGGACCTGGAAGCATCGGCCGCCCTCGCCCGAACCCGCTGCCGCGGATTCGGTCTCTTTTGACGCTCCAGCTCCTTGATGCCGTCCCGGAGGTTATTCCTCGCCAGGCGCGCGAGCCACGCGATGAAGCCTTTGCTCGTGCGATCCCTTAGTTGGCTGATCCTCAGGAACGCCTCCAGATAGGTCACTTGCATGACGTCTGCCGGGGCCAGCAGCGTCCGCCATACCGGATTGATGTCCAGCCGGCGGCGGACTTCCGGTCCGTGCATCCGCAGCAACGTGGCCAGCGCGTCTTTGTCGCCTCCCGCTGCAGCGATGACTGATTGATCGTCGGCATCATCCATGGGCAAGCTACCAGAGTGGATGCAAGGAGAGGTCCGTGCGCACCCTACTCATGTTTGGGCCGCGTGCCAAACCAATATGATAGCCGCCGCGTTGACTATCGCCAGGATGCCGGCCTTGATTGCTTCGGAGAGCGTGGGCCATGCAGTCACGACTAAGGCCAATTCACGATCGTTTTCAGAAAAAACCTGAGCGCCCGCATGAGCGCCAGGGTTCTCAGCGCCGGAAAGAGCGATGGAATCGGTGGTTACAGATGCGTCCTCGCGGTTTCCTAAACGCAGGTCGCGCGTTCGAATCGCACCGGGCGCGTTCCACTTCATGACTGCGCGCGGCACGGCGCGGGGCTGTGAGGCATGGCAGGCGGCTGGGCGAGTGAACGCAGCGGACCGAGCCTGGGGACGGGGTAGCCGGGACATTCCTCCACGGAATTCCACGCCAGTAATCACGCCGCTACGGGGGCGGCAACTGGTCGAGAGTTCCTGATAAGACCGGGTATTCGCCCGGGCTTGGGCAGGCGGTGCGGGCATTATACTTCTGGCGTAATGTCAAACTTGAAGCCTCGATTCACGAATGAAATTGACGCCTCATTGGCCGCGGCCGGCCTGCGAAGAGCAGGCTGCCTCGCGAGGAACGGCGGCGAAACCACCTACACCATCTTCCTTCCCCTCCCCTCCTGTGGCCTGACCAGCCACGTAACGGCGCCGGCGTTCGCTGAGTCTTGATGTGCGGTACTCAGCGAACGTCGTGCGGCCGTGCCTTTGACGAGGCACAAGCCGGCACCATCCCGAAGAGCCACGCGTTATTCAACCCGATTCGGAGCATGGGCCCCGGTTGAAGGCTTCCGCGAAAAGTACCAATTCTCGCTTGCGGTTGAGCGGTTTATCCGTGCACAATCATGTTCCGAGACTCAGCGGATATGAAACCCGGGACCAAGGGACCGTGTCATTGGTTCGAGCGGGCAATCGACCTCTTGATGCGGCCACCCACGGGGCTTTTTGGGGGAGTGAAGGCTCGGGAAAAGCGGACCGCAGATCAAGGTCGAGCTGCGATGCAAAGTGTGAGGTAAGACCAAGAGACGGAAGGCAACGTCATGACAAATTCGGCATCCATAATGATACTGGCCATGTGTATGGTGCAATCAGCCCAGACCTCCCCTCGCGACTACCCGGTCACGCCTGTGCCGTTCACCGCGGTCCACGTTGCGGATGATTTCTGGGCTCCGCGGCTGGAGACCAACCGCAAGGTCACGGTGCCCTACGATTTCAAGAAGTGCGAGGAGACGGGCCGTATCGACAACTTCCTCAAAGCCGCGCACAAGAAACCCGGCAAGTATGAGGGCTACGCTTACAACGATTCCGACGTGTTCAAGGTGGTCGAAGGAGCGGCGTACTCGCTCGCGCTTCAACCGGACGCCGAGCTTGCGCGCTACCTGGACGACCTGATCGCCAAGTTCGCCGGGGCCCAGGAGCCGGACGGATATCTCTATGCCGCCCGCACGGTTGATCCCAACGATGTGCAGACCATGTGCGGCAAGACACGGTATTCGAACCTGCGATCAAGCCATGAGCTGTACAACATCGGCCACATGTACGAGGCGGCGTGCGCGCATTTCGCGGCCACCGGAAAGCGCAATTTTCTCGACATCGCCATCAAGTCCGCAGACCACGTGGACCGCGAGTTCGGTCCTGGCAAGCGCGTCGATCCGCCCGGTCACGAGGAGATCGAAATCGGGCTGGTCAAACTGTACCGTACGACCGGCGACGAGCGCTACCTAAGGCTGGCCAAGTTCTTCCTGGACTGCCGCGGGCGAAACCTCGACAAGCGCCCTCCCTACGGGGACTACGCCCAGGATCACGTCCCGGTCACCGAGCAGGATCACGCCGTCGGGCACTCCGTCCGGGCCGGGTATCTCTACAGCGGCATGGCCGACGTCGCCGCCCTGACCGGCGATGAGGCGTACATCCGCGCCATTGACAAGATTTGGGAAAACATGGTCGGCAAGCGGTTGTACATCACCGGAGGCATCGGCGCGCGACACAGTGGTGAGGCCTTTGGCGATGACTATGAGCTGCCCAACCGCGAAGCCTACGCCGAGACCTGCGCGGCCATCGCCAACATTCTGTGGAACCAGCGAATGTTCCTCCTCCACGGCGACGCGAAATACATCGACGTGCTTGAACGAGTCCTCTACAATGGCTTCCTGTCGGGCGTCTCGATCGGCGGCGATCGTTTCTTCTACGTCAATCCGCTGGCCTCGAACGGCAAACCGCAGCGTCAGGAGTGGTTTGACTGTTCGTGCTGCCCGACGAATGTCGTGCGTTTCATCCCGTCGATTCCGGGCTACGTGTACGCCCAAGGCGGCGACGCGGTGTACGTCAACCTGTTCGTCGCTAGCGCGGGCAAGGTGAAGCTCGGCGAGCACAACATTGAGCTTATTCAGGAAACGAAGTACCCATGGGACGGCGACGTCAAAATCATGGTGAAGCCCGCTGAAGCCGCTGAATTCGCCCTGCGTGTGCGAATCCCTGGCTGGGCAATGGGCAAGCCGGCGCCGGGCGATCTTTACACCTACCTGGACGCGAAGGCCGACCAGGTAACGCTCAAGGTCAATGGAACCGCCGCCAAGCTGGAACTCACCAAAGGCTATGCGCAGATCAAGCGGGTCTGGAAGCCGGGTGACACGGTCGAGCTGAACCTGCCCATGCCGGTGCGGCGCGTCGCGGCGAACCCCAAGGTGACTGCCGACGCCGGCCGCGCGGCCATCGAGCGGGGGCCGATTCTGTACTGCCTCGAAGCTGTAGACAACGGCGGCAGGGTCAGCGACCTGGTGCTGGCCGATGACGCACAGCTTACGCCGCGAGTCGATCCGAAGCTGCTCGGCGGCATTACCATCCTGCACGGGACAGCTCGGCGCATCGACCAGGAGGAGAAGGCCGCTCCGGCTGAGCTGGTGGCCGTGCCGTACTATGCATGGTGTCATCGCACGCCCGGCGAAATGGCGGTCTGGCTCCCGCGAACGGTGGAGGCGATGGACAAACCGCCGCTGCCGGCGTCCGCATCCCATGTATTCGACAACGACACCGTCGATGCCCTCAGCGACGGCGCGTTGCCGAGAAGCTCGAACGATCAGAGCATCCCGCGTTTCACGTGGTGGGATCACAAGGGCACGACCGAGTGGGTGCAGTACGATTTCCCGCGGCCGCGCAAGCTGTACAAGGCGGCAGTCTACTGGTTCGACGACACCGGGTTGGGTAAATGCCGCGTGCCAGCGTCGTGGCGGCTGTTGTACAAGGCCGGCGATGACTGGAGGCCGGTGCAGACCAAAGACGCGTTCGGGGCTCAGAAAGATCGGTTCAATGAGGTCACGTTCGAATCCGTGGAAGCGACAGGCCTGCGAATTGAGGTGAAGCTACAAGACGGCTTCTCCGGGGGAGTCCTGGAATGGAGGATCGAATGATGAGCCGGGTCGGGTTCGTGTTCATCGTGGCGTGTTTCACGTGTGCGGCCACGGCAGCCGAGTGGAAGATGCAGCCTTGCCCGCTGGCTACGACGTGGGCCAAGGAGGTCTCACCGGACAATGCGCTGCCCGAGTACCCGCGGCCGCAGTTCGTCCGTGGCGAATGGGTGAATCTGAATGGCCTATGGTCCTGCGCCATCAAGCCCAAGGAGGCCCCGCAACCGACCGAATTCGACGGCCAGATTCTCGTGCCGTTCCCCGTGGAGTCGGCCCTCTCGGGCGTTATGAAGCGCGTCGATGAGAAGCAGCGGCTCTGGTACCGGCGGACGTTCGAAATTCCCGCCAAGTGGGCCGGCCGGCGGGTGCTGTTGCACTTCGAGGCGGTCGACTGGGAAGCGGTCGTCTCGGTGAACGGCAAAGAGGCGGGCACGCACCGCGGCGGCTATGACCCGTTCACGTTCGACATCACCGACATGGCCAAGCCCGACGGGCCGCAAGAGCTCGTCGTTGCCGTCTGGGACCCGACCGACACAGGCTATCAGCCTCGCGGAAAGCAGGTGCGGAAGCCTGAGGGGATCTGGTACACACCCACGACCGGCATCTGGCAGACCGTCTGGCTGGAGCCTGTTCCGGAAATCCGGATCGATGACCTACGCATCATGCCGGATATTGACAAGTCCAAGGTGAAACTCACCATCGACGGTACGAAGCTCACAGCCGCGCACAAGCTTCAGGCGGTAGTCCTGGATGGGAACATCGAGATCGCCCGCGCGACGGGCAAAGACAATGTCGAGCTGGCGATTTCCAAGCCTGTGCTGTGGAGCCCTGATGCGCCTCATCTCTACGAACTGAAGCTGACCTTGCTGGACGGCGATGGCAAGCCAGTGGACGAAGTTTCAAGCTACTTCGGCATGCGCAAGATCTCGGTTGGTCCCGACGAGAAGGGCGTCACGCGGCTCCTGTTGAACAACAAGCCGCTGTTCCAATTCGGCCCGCTGGATCAGGGCTTCTGGCCCGACGGTCTCTATACCGCTCCGACGGACAAGGCCCTGCGATACGACATCGGCATCACCAAGAAGCTCGGCTTCAACATGATCCGCAAGCACGTCAAGGTCGAGCCGCAACGCTGGTATTCCTGGTGCGACAAGATGGGTGTGCTGGTATGGCAGGACCTGCCCAGCGGCGACCTGGACGCCAAGAAAGGCAAGGAGGATCTGGAACGAACGCCGGAGTCGGTGAAACAATATGAGTACGAGCTGACCCAGATGATCGCAACGCACTACAACAGTCCGTGCATCGTCATGTGGGTACCGTTCAACGAAGGCTGGGGGCAGTTCGACACCGCCCGGATTGTGGAACTGGTCCGAAAGCTGGACCCGACACGCCTGGTGAACAACGCCAGCGGCTGGACCGACCGTCAGGCGGGCGACGTGCATGACATTCACGCCTACCCCGGCCCGGCATCTCCGCAGCCCGAGCCCAGGCGGGCCGCGGTGCTGGGCGAGTTCGGTGGGCTGGGCTTGCCGCTCTCCGGTCACACCTGGCAAGCAGAGAAGAACTGGGGCTACCGGAGCTTCAAGACGCCCGAGGAGTTGACGGAGGCCTACCTGGGATTGCTCTCGCAACTGCGACTGCTCACGGGCGACCCCGGCCTGTCCGCCGCCGTCTATACCCAAACGACCGATGTCGAGATTGAGGTCAACGGGCTCATGCCTTACGACCGCGCCCTCATCAAGATGGACGCCGACCGGGTGACCGCCGCCAATAACAAGCTCTACGGCCCCCCACCGACAGCGAAAACGATCGTTCCCACCTCCGAGCGCGAGCCGCAGAAATGGCGATTCACCACGGACAAGCCAGCCGACGACTGGTTCCAACCGAAGTTCGATGACTCAAAATGGCAGGAAGGTCCCGGGGGTTTTGGCACGAAAGGCACGCCCGGCATCATTGTCGGAACAGAGTGGAAGACCAGCGACATCTGGCTCCGGCGCACGGTTGAAGTGCCCGCTGTCGTGAACCCGCTTCTGCGCGTGTTTCATGATGAGGATTGCGAGATCTATCTCAACGGGAAGAAGGCCGCAGCCGCCGAGGGCTACACCACGGGCTACATGTTCGTCCCGCTGAGCGATGCCGCCGCGTTGAAGCCCGGCAACAATGTTATCGCCGTACATTGCAAGCAGACCACGGGCGGCCAGGGAATCGACGTCGGTATCGTCGATGTGCGAGAAAGCACGGAGAAGTAGCCTCTGAGCCAGCAAGTGGAGTAAGCGCCGCGCACGGGACAGGCATGGGGGTGGAGTCTGCCAGCCCGAGCGACCGGCGAATCTACGCCCCGTTGCAGCCCACCTTGATTTTGTCCACATCGTCGCGCTATAACCGATCCGGCCGGAGTTGCCTGGGATGAAACCGCGGACGATGCGACTGGTGGACCGCTGGCTCGGCGTGCCTTTGTGCGCCATCCTGACGGTTCACCGCTGGGTCTTGGGTTTCCGGCGGCGCCCCAAGGAGAAGCCACATCGGATTGTCCTTGTCAAACTTGCCGAGCAAGGTTCGACGGTCCTGGCTTATCCGGCGATTCGCCGAGCCATCGAGCTGGTGGGACAAGACAACGTCTTTTTCCTGGTCTTCGAGGAGAACCGCTTCATCCTTGAGTGTCTGGATCTCGTCCCCCGAGCCAATATCCTGACGATACCAACAGGCAGTCTGGCAGCATTGGCGAAAGGGCTGATCGCTGCCATCATGCAGATGCGTCGGGAGAGGACCGACGCGGCCGTCGATCTGGAATTTTTCGCGAGATCCTCGGCGGCACTCTGCTACCTCAGCGGGGCGTCGAGGCGCGCAGGCTTCCACGCCCGGGATGGCGGAGGACCCTGGCGCGGCGACCTGATGACTCACCGCCTGTCGTACAACCCGCATCTCCATATCAGTCAGGTGTTTGCCATTCAGGTCGAGTCGTTGAACGCGCAGCCGGATCAGCTTCCGGCAATGGCGGTTGCACCGTCCT
>DATKKX010000365.1:0-6889 GCA_035542775.1 Phycisphaerae bacterium
GCAGCCCGCACTGGCGAGGCCGGCGGGCTGCCTGGACAGGATGCGACATTCGGCTGAGGATACCGGGGTTCGATTGAGAGGCCCTGCGCGGGCGCGCGTCTGCCGCCGCCTGCCGGACTCTCTCACTCGTCGGACCGACACCGCAACGGTCGGCCTACAGGTTTCGCTGAGGCGGGAATGATACCGAAACGACAAGTGCCCTGTAATCTCTGCGGATCGGAGCGATTCGCGATCCTCTATCCGGACGAGCTCGGCGACGAGGCCCCTTCAGTCGATTACAACTTCTCGCGTCAGACACGAAAGACCTTCCAGATCGTCCGTTGCGATTCCTGCGGGCTGATTTTCACCAACCCCATGCCATCGCTGGAGTCGGTATACACGGAAACCCGCGACGAAACCTATCTGCGTTCCCGTGCCCAGCGGCTTCGCACCGCCGAGCATGTCGTCGATCTGATCCGCCGGTTTCGCCCCGGCGGGACCCTGCTGGACGTGGGCTGCGCCACCGGCGTCCTGCTCGACGCCGCCAGCCGCCATTTCGCGGTGGAGGGGATCGAGCTGTCGCGCTGGGCCCGCGAGGAGGCTTCCTCCAGGCACAAGGTCTACGACCGCCCCCTGGCCGACCTCGACCTCGACAAGCAATACGACGTTGTCACCCTGATGGGCGTCATCGAGCATTTCGAGGACCCGACGCGGGAAATCCAGGCCATCAATCGGGTGCTCAAGCCCGGCGGGCTGTTCGTGCTGTACACGGGAGATGCCGAGGCCTGGCTGTCCCGGTTGCTGGGGAAGAAATGGTGGTGGTACCAGGGCATGCACCTGTTCTATTTCTCGCGGCGAACCTGCCAGGCTTTGCTCCAGAAGTGCGGCTTCACCACGATACGCGTGACCACCCATCGCACCTACTTCCAACTGTTCTCCCTGGCGGTCAGTATGCGGCGCTACTGGATCGGCTCGGTCATCGAGCCGGTCATGAAGCTGCCCGGCCTGCGGGACATCATGGTCCCGTTGCAATTGAGCGGCGAAATGCTTATGTTCGCCGAGAAGCGCCCGGCCCGTCAGTGAGAAACGACATCTGCGCGCCGGTTTGGCGGCAGGGCGGCGCAATGGCATGGCGGAGTTCGTGCCGGCGGCAAGGCATGGCGGCTGCGCCGATTGGATTCGCCGAATCGCGCGCCCGATGGCCGCACTCCACAGCGGTTTATCCTTGATGTCAGCTTCTCGCAGGATTCTGGCGTGCTACCTCGTGTTCGGCGCCATCTTCGGCGTGATCGTCCCTCTCCTGGTCTGCCGGCACTATCACATCGCCTACCATCCGCAGGATTTCTACCCCATGCAGCGGCCCGGGGGCGACTACGTGGCCACCTACGTCGCCGCCCGGTCCATCTGGCAGGGCCGCGATATCTACAAGTACTATCCCGACAGCGTCGACTGGTCCGCGACCGGGCCTATTAGTCGCTACACGTATGCTCCGCCGCAGGCGTACCTGTTCGTGCCGCTCTCCTTCTTCTCCTTTGAGCACAGCCACCTGGCCTGGGTGATCATCACCTGCGTGCTGATATTTCTCAGTGCGGTTGCCTTCTCCCGCCTGTTCGAAAGCCCGTGGTGCGTGGTCATCGCCGCATGCGTGCTCTATGGCATGTCCACGTTCCTGCCCTTCCAGTTTGAGCGAGGGCAGACGGACGCCCTGCCCCTGTTCTGCGTGGCCATGGCGATGTATTTCCACATCCGGCGGAAGAACCCGTATTGGGCGGGCTTCTTCATCGCGCTTGGGGCCACCATCAAGGTCATTCCCGGGTTGTTTCTGTTGTACTTCGCCCTGCGGCGGGACTGGCGGGCGATTGCCTCCACGCTCGTGTCCACGGCCGGGATCATTCTGCTGACCGGTGTGCATGACTGGTATGACTGGGCGACCAGGATCGCCCCGGCGTGGTCCGGACTGTTCCTGGGTTACAACGTCGATCACTCCCTCGTTTATCTGCTCCAGGCGTTTATCGACGACCCGCTGAAGGCCCGGTCGTGGGCGAGGGTGCCCTCGGCGCTCCTGATGGCGAATTACGTCGTGATGGTGCTGCTCAACCGCCGGCGCGACCAGTTCGCCGCCCTCGAAGTCACCATTCTGGCCGTCATCATGGAGATCATCACGCCCTGGTCGGCCAACTACAAGCTGGTGATGCTGCTGTTCTTCTTCGTCTCGCCGTTCGTCATCGCGCAACTCGACTATGTGCGGCAGCGCCCGATCGCCCGATCGCTCCCTCTGTTCGTCGCTTTCCTGATGATCGTGCCGGTCTTCGGCGAATATCTCGCACGCCTGCCGTTCTCCGTTGCGGCCCGCTGGCTCAGGCAGGACATCATTGCCTCGAATCCACTGGACCCGCTCTTTACGGATCGCAAGGTTATCGTCGGCATCCTGATCGGGCTCACGTACCTGATAGCTCTTTACTGGAGAGAGACGCTTCGCAGCCGCAAGGCGCAAGCACCGAGCCATGCCGAAGCCCAGTCCCAGCCGAGTCGATGGTCGTTCAAGCCGGCTCTGTGGATTGCTCTCCTGCCTGTCGCCTACGCGGGAACTGTATGCTCCTGGGTGTGCTGGACGCCGCCGACACGTTACCAGGAAGCCATTGCCCGCTTTGGTCCCGAGCGGAAGATCAACGACAACGTCGCATTGGCGGGCTATTTCGTTCATCGCGGTGGTCCGGACTGGTACGACGTCGACATCATCTATCACTCCGTGAAGCCGATGCCGCGCAACCTGCAGATCTACCTTCATGCGAACAAGAAAAATGAGGCAGGAGGAATTGCCGCGACGACCGGTCGCAACATCTTCCCCAGTCTGATCACGTCCTTCTGGCCGCGCGGCAAGTTTGTCGTGGCGCGGACGGGCTGGTGGTTCAGCCCCGGGACCTATGATGTGAATGTGGGCTTCTTTGATCTGAGCAATGGCGCTCAATACGGCGAAGCCAATCTCGGATCGGTCGACTTCGCCGCGGCGGCCGACCAGCCGCTCATCCGGGGCCCAGGCGTCAACGCAGCTTCAGCCGCCGGAACGCGACCCAGCTCATCTTCAGCAGCAACCACCCGTGCCGGAAGCGGCTGATATTGGTCACGCCGTACTTGCGTGACTCATACCGCACGGGGATCTCGACGAACCGCAGATTGGCCTTGGCAGCCCCCAGGATCAGGTCGAAATCGCCGAAAGGATCGAAGTCCCCGAAATAATAGCGGTTGCGGGCGATCACCTCGTAATGGGCCTTGGAGAGCACCTTGGTGCCGCAGAGCGTGTCGCGGATCGGCTGGTTCAGCAGCCAGGTGAAGAGGATGCTGAAGAAGCGATTCCCGATCTTGTTCAGGAACCGCATGGCCTGCTCTTCCATCGGATAGACCAGTCGCGTGCCGTTGACGAACTCGCCCTTTCCCTGGCGAACGGCCTCGACGAAGCGCGGCAGGATCTCCGGCGGCACGGTCAGGTCGGCATCGAGGATCATGAGGATGTCGCCGGTCGCGGCGGTGAAACCCTTGCGGACGGCGTCACCCTTGCCCACGCCATCTCCCTGGAGGATCAGCTTGACGTTGCGGTCCGGCCGCGCAGCGATCTGCCGGCTGATCTCATCCGCCGTTCCGTCGGTACTGTTGCCATCCACGAAGACAATTTCCGTGCCCGCGCTCATCTCCGGCGTGCGGGCGAGGATTCCCTCGATGTTGCCGCGCTCATTGCGGGTGGGGACGACCACGCTCACCCGCGGCGAAGCCAGCAGAGGCGGCGGGCCGATCGGCCGGGCGATCAGCAACTGGATGAGACCCAGATGCGCCCACGGCCAGAACCGTACCAGAAAGCGATTGAAGAATGCCGAGACGCCGGGCACCGAGATCGGAAACAGCACCTCGCCCGACTTGCGGATGACTTCCAGGTCCGCCAGGTAGAGCAGGTTGGTGAAATCCAGCACCGATAGCCAGTTTTGCTCGCCGGTCGGGCGGCGAACGCCCAGCCGCGTGGCGAACTTGAGGATCGGTTCCCACGCGGCGTTCTGGTAGGCGATGATCACGCGCGTGTCGCTGCGGCAGGCCTTGCGGATCGAGTTGAACAGGCCCTGCAAGTCCTTGATGTCCCCGAGCACAGTGGAAACGATGATGTAGTCGAAGGTCTGGCCTCCGAGATCAAACTCGGCGGGGTCGGCCTGGATGAAGGTCAGATGCGGATGGCGCTGACGCGCGGCCTCCACCACCTTCGGGCGGGCGTCTATGGCCACGCCGTGCGAAGGTTCCAGGGATGCCAGCAGATCGCCGAGCTGGCAGCCGATCTCCAGAACCGAGCTGCCGGATGGGATGTGCTGGCGGAACAGCCGGAACAACTGCTGCGAATAGTAGGGAAATCGGCGTCCCCACTGCTCCAGCAACTCCGGATCGGAAAGGCGCCAGGCTGAGGTTTGGCCGGCGGGGTCCGCCGCAGGCTCATTGGTCAATTGGCTTCCGCTTTTCTGCATGGCACCGTGCTTCGCAAAGGCCGACCCGACCGACATCGACTAACGCCGCGGCATCCGGTCGCGGAGTATAGATTTGCCCGCCAAGGATCGTCAACGATCAGTTGCGACGATGCGGGACTTCTCATCCGGCCTTGCCGGGATGGTGCGGGATTTGACTTGATGCCTTGAGCCTCCGCAACAACAGCCTTACCATCTGCCGGAGAGCCGCAGGCTTTTCGCCGGAGGCGGGAGCGGCTCGGGTTTCCGTCGCACGCGACGGCAGCGAAGCGAGAACAGCTCATGTCCAAGAAAGCGCTCATCACCGGCATCACCGGTCAGGACGGCAGCTATCTGGCGGAGTTCCTGCTTGCCAAGGGCTACGAGGTCCACGGCATCATCCGCCGCTCCAGCAGCTTCAACACCGGTCGCGTCGACCACCTGTATCGTGATCCGCACGACAAGGACGCCCGGCTGTTCCTGCATTACGGCGATTCGACGGACGCTTCCAGCCTGCGCCACGTTCTGAGCATGTTCGAGTTCGACGAGATCTACAACCTGGCCGCGCAGTCGCACGTTCGGCTCAGCTTCGACCAGCCGGTTTATACGGCGGAGACCGGGGCCCTCAGCACGCTCAAGCTCCTGGAGGCGATCCGCGACATGAAGGTCAAGTCGCGGTTTTACCAGGCCTCCAGCAGCGAGATGTTCGGGGATGCCGCTCCGCCGCAGAAGGAGACGACGTCCTTCCGCCCGCGGAGCCCGTATGCCTGCGCCAAGGTGTTCAGCCACTGGCAGACCATCAATTACCGCGAGGCCTACAAGCTCTTTGCCTGCTGCGGCATTCTCTTCAACCACGAGAGCCCGCGCCGCGGCGAGACCTTCGTTACTCGAAAGATCACCCGCGCGGCCACGCGTATCAAGGAGGGTTTGCAGGACAAGCTCTTCCTTGGGAACCTGGAGGCCAAGCGCGACTGGGGCTATGCCGCGGACTACGTCGAGGGCATGTGGCTCATGCTCCAGCAGCCCAGTCCCGACGACTACGTGATCGCTACCGGCGAGTCGCACTCGGTCCGTGAATTTGTGCAGGAGGTCTTCAGCCTGCTCGACCTGGACTGGGAGAAGTACGTGACCATCGATCCGCGGTATTTCCGCCCGACGGAGGTGGACTTCCTGCTGGGCGACGCCACCAAGGCCCGCGAAAAGCTGGGCTGGCAACCCAAGGTCACGTTCAAGGAGCTTGCCCGGCTCATGACCGAGAGCGACTGGCGCCTGGCCAAGGAGGAGCGGGCACTCCACGAGCATCGCGAGAACCACGCCAAGTCGAATGCCGGGCAGCTCCGGCGGTCGCAGTCGGCGACGCGGTGACATGGGGCTGCGCGATTCGCATGTCTGATCGGCGGGGTGAATCGGACGCCGAGGGCAACGCCTGCCGGTAGAGCGGTTCGGCCTCTGCGTACCTGCGCTGGCGCGATGACGTGCTGACGGGCAAGCCGCCGATGTTCTATCCCATCGGGACCGGCGAGCTGGGCCGAATCGAAGTCGGACCGGGGCTGGTAACGCTGATCGGCGGGGCACCAGGAGCTGGCAAGACCGGCTTCACGATGCAAGCCGCGGTCGATGCCTTGCGGCTGACACCGACGCTGCGGGCGCTTGTCTGCAACGTGGAAATGCCGCCGGCCGTGCTGCTGGACAGACAACTCGCTCGGCTGTCGGGTGTAGACCTGACGACGATCCGCTACCGACGGCTGGGAGCCGAGCACGCCGAACGTATCGACGCCGGCTTGAACACGCTCGCCGCCGTGACGGACCGGCTTTGTTTCGTCCGTCCGCCGTTTGATCTGGGCAACGTCGCCGCCGTCGCCGATGACTTCGGGGCCGGGCTGCTGCTGCTGGACTACATCCAGCGCATCGAACCGCCGGGCGCGGGCGATGAGGCACGGCACCGCGTCAATAAAACGATGGACTATCTGCGGCAATTCGCCGACGCAGGCGTGGCCGTGATTGTCGTTTCCGCCGTGACCCGCTCGAAGGATGCCAAGGGGCGTAGCTCGTATGCCGGCGAAGGGCTGAACCTGGCGAGCTTCCGCGAATCGTCTGAGCTTGAATTCGGGGCCGATGACGCCTTCATTCTGCATCCCGACGATGACGACGCCGAAAGTCAAACCGTCAAGCTCAAGCACCTGAAAAGTCGGCACGGCGAATGCCGGACGCTGGCGCTGCAATTCGACAGCAAGCGGCAGAGCTTTACGGCGGCAGAGCCGGAGCCGACCACGAAGGCCGACCGGGGCAAGCTCCGATCCGCCTTGGCCGCGCTGTGGGCACGGACGCCGGCGGCCGGCGATGATGACGGGACCAACGAATGAGCAGGAGCACCGATGAAATAATGAGGCGACGCGGGCTACTGCTTTGCCTTGCGGATAGCCGCGGCGCGTGCT
>DATKKX010000366.1:0-11469 GCA_035542775.1 Phycisphaerae bacterium
AAGAAACCCAGCCCGATCAAGCGGCTCGTCGAGATCCGGCTGGATGAGTTCCTCGTTCCCGCAAGGGCCATCAACGTTCCGCTGCCCGGCCGCGTGAAGACAACCCAGGAGCTGCTGGAACGCCTGGAGAAGCTGGCCAAGGACGATGAGGTCGGAGCGATCCTCCTCGATCTGGACGGCGTCGCGCTCGGCATCCCTGACGTGGAAGAGCTCCGCGCCGGCATCGCCCAGTTCCACAAGTCCGGCAAGAAGGTTTCCGCGTTTCTGAACTCGGGAGATCCGATGGACTTTCTGCTGGCCTGCGCGACCGACGAGATCGCCGTGGCCCCCAGCGGGACACTGGTCATCCCCGGCCTCGGTCGGATCTTCCCCTTCATGCGCGGCATGTATCAAATGCAGGGTATCGAGTTCGACGTCATTACGGCAGGGAAGTTCAAATACCCGGGCTTTGTGAATCGCCGGGAGCCGGACAAGTACTTCCTTGAGGAGTTCGGTGAGATTCTGGACGGCTGGTATGACGACTACGTGAAGATCATCGCCGATGGACGCAAGCTTTCCGGCGACAAGGTCAAGAAGGCCATCGACCAGGCCATCTTCGATCCCGAGGACGCCAAGAACACCGGTCTTGTTGATGTGGTCGCCTACTACGACGAATATCGCGATCGAATCCTGCGCCGCGACAAGTTCAAGAAGGGGCGGGAAGGCGAATCCGAGTGGGCCCAGATTACGTCGCTGCAGGATCTGCTCACCCAGATGACCAAGAAGATGCAGGAGGCCCAGGAGAAGTACAAGGCGGTCGGTCCGAAGATCGCCGTCCTGCACGCTCGCGGGCCGATCGTGGACGCCAACGCCGGCGCCGCCTTCGCCTCGTCCATGATCATGCGCGACGAGTTCGTGAAATCCATCGAGGAGATCCGCAAGAACAAGACCATCCGCGCCGTCGTGCTCCACATCGACAGTCCCGGCGGATCAGCTTATGCCTCCGACGTGATTTGGCGGAAGCTCCGCCAGCTCGACGACGAGAAGCCGCTGGTGGTCTGCATGGGCAACGTGGCCGGGTCGGGCGGCTACTACATCGCCTGCCCGGGCCGGCTGATCTTCGCTCAACCGAGCACGCTGACCGGTTCAATCGGTGTACTGGCCATTCTGCCCAATCAGGCGTCGATGCTGAATCGCCGCGACGTCAATATCGTCGAGATGAAGCGGGGCGAGAGATCGCTGCTCGGCTCCGGCCATCGCGACTTGCGCCCGGAGGACCGCGAGTTGATTCAGAAGTACATCCTGAAGACATACGAGCAGTTCCTCGACCGCGTGGCGGCGACCCGCAAGATCCCCAAGGATCAACTGCGAAAGCTGGCCGAGGGACGGATCTACACCGGTCGCCAGGCGATGGACATCGGCCTGGTGGATCGCATCGGTTCGTTGAAGGACGCGGTGGAGGCCGTTCGCGACATGGCCGATATCCCGCCGAGCGCCGAAGTAAAGCTGGTTCATTACCCGCGGGCCGCCTCGATCGGCGAGTTGGCGGAGAGCCTCTTCGGGATGTCCACAATGACGCAGGCAATGATGGGCGCGGATGCGCCGGCGCCGGCGATCTCATTCGATAGCCAACTTCGCTATTTCGCCCGGGAGCCCAAACCGCTGTGCTGGATGGCCGTGCCGGAAATCCAGCCTGCCTGGGGTTTCGACCGGCCGCGGCCGGCGACGCTCGACGTGCTCGATCTGCTCAACGGCAATGCGGCGCCTCGTGAGGCGCCCGTGCTGCCATAAAGGCCCGGTCGCAAAGCATTCACTGGCCCGTACCGCCGGCAGGGGCGCCGCTTGATTCGGCGTCATCCCTTGCGGACGCTCCGGGCTGATGTGCGCTCTGCGACCCCCTCGAGGGACGCGAGCGATCGCGTGCGGAAATCGCTCTTGGAGGGCCTCGGCCGCCCCCATCCATCATTAAGCCGTTTTCATCTTCCGTGGACTCCCCCACTGGCTTTGGGGACTTGTTTTCGCGGGCCTGCGCCGAGCTAACCTGCCACTTCAGCGAGTGTCTTATCCAGTGGCTACGTTGATGCGGCAGCCCACCGCCAAACTGATGGCGGAGAGGAAAACGGCCCAGTCAAAGCGGTGCGGCTTCGTGAAGAAAGGACACTGCGATGGCCACGAAAACTATCAAAATCCTGCTGAGCGTCGCGTTCCTGGGGGCATGTGTACCGATCGTTGGCTGCGATGAGCACGATTGGGAGCAATACGCCTGCTGTGGTGACTACTCCTGGACGGATGTCGGCGTCGGCGTTGGTTCCTGGCCCGGCTACACGGTGGTCGAGGACTACACGCCGGCCTACTACCCCGAAACCTACGTCGACACCGGCGGCTACTACTACGACGACTCTTATGGTGGGTACTACGGAGACTACTATGGCGACTGCCCGGATTGCGCGTACAAGACCAAATTGAGCGGCCGATCGAAATGAGCGTGCGAACCGGAAGCAGGATCGCGGGGCACCAGACCCCCACAACTGCATCGGGTTTTTGAAGAGTCTGGCGATTCAAATCTTCCACACCCAAAGCCACCGGGTGGCGCAAGCTGCCCGGTGGCTTCTTTATGCCGTGGATATTCGTGGCGAGGCTTGCGGCGGAAGGCGGCTCCGGCGGTACAACACTATGGGTTGCCATGAGGGCGCCGTAGAGGCTGCGGCCGGATTGTCGGCAGTGGTCGCGTGGGTAAAGCAGGGGCGATATCGCCGGCAGGGGAAATGCCGATCGGTTCGATCACGGGAGCGGGGCGCGGAGTGGCCTCCGGAAGGGTTGGCTCAGATTGGACCGGCAAGGGCCGGCTCATCTGGCATCGCCCTTGAATGACGGCGCCCTCGCGGACCACGATCTTGGGAGATGTGATGTCTCCAATTACGTATCCGGTCGGGCCTATTTCGACGGACTCGAATGCGTTCACTGGTCCTCGGATTCGACCATGGATCATTACGTTTCGACCAATCACCATCAGGTTCAGCCGCGCCGTGGATTCGATCCGGATATCTCCGCAGGTGGCCAGGGCTTTGCCGGGATGAGCGCCGATGATTCGGAGGTTCTCAAGCGAGATCGCACGGTGGCAGTGCGGGCAGGGGACGGAAAGCGCCCTCGCGGAGACCTTCATCATCCCCCGACAGAAGCAACAGCGTACGATTTTGGTCCCCGCCGTCATGGTTTCCATTGTAACGATCCAGACGCTGTCTGCCTAAAGGCGTGCATGCCTCCCTGCGGGCGAATGATACGCACAAAGGCCGCGCTGGCCCGAGCATGGAGGGCGAGGCGCCTCTCCGTGGCCGGTTCAGTTGACGGACCAAGGCACGAAAGGCGGCGCCGTTTCGGGGCACACGATGCTCTTTGTCAGCGGGGCGTCTTGGTGGCTTCAGCGAGGCGTATTAGTGATTTGATGGCCCGATAATGCTGCGGCCGCGGCAACCTTTCCATCGAGCGGACGAGGTGGTCGGAGGCATGGATGCCGAGCTGGAGTGTTGATAAACCAGGGGAACAACAGCGACTTTGCGAACATTGTTCCCGCGAGTTACGTCTAAATAAGAGCGCAGGAGCGGTAACATAATGCTATCGTACGACATGGAAGGAGGCAAGGCGTCTAACCTTCGCCTTCATGGATGGTTACCTCGCGGGGTCCGCATGGAGCCGGCGAAGCTCCAATACGGCCACGGGCGTGGTTTTCGCAAAATGTTTGGTATTGTGACGCTTTGCAGTGAGATTCTATAACATTCGCCTTGGGAATGAGTTACATATCAGAACGAGGCGGGTGAATAGCCACGTTTTGGTGTCGATCCTTGACCAAGGACGTTGCGGCGGATAACATGGTGCCCCTATGGGACGATCGGTGACCGTGACTCGATCAAAGGCTAACCGGACGGCAAAAACGACTTCCTCCGCGGCGAGAGTTCGTTCGTCCGCATCCACGAAGGTTGGCAAGAAGGTGGACAAGCTTGATCTACCGACCAAGAGGTCGCGCTTGGCCGTCAAGAAGACCCCAGCCAGACCTATTAAGACCTATGCCGCCGCCCTGGGATATCTTGACGGCTTGGTCAATTTCGAACGGAGACCCCCGACCCAGCGCGAGCGAAGCACAATAACGCTGGCGAGGACTAAGCGGCTCCTGGCGGAGCTGGAGAACCCCCACAAACGATTTCGCAGCGTGCACATCGCGGGGACCAAGGGCAAGGGTTCCACGGCGACCATGCTTGCGCAAATGCTACAAAACAATGGTCTTAAGGTGGGCCTGTTCACGTCTCCGCACATCATGGATGTTCGCGAGCGGATCTGCGTGGACGGCGAGCGCATCCCGGAAGCGGATATGACGAGACTTGTTGCGCGGGTGGCCGGTCTGGCCAGCGCCAACAAGGATGATCATCCCACCTTTTTCGAGGCCATCACCGTCATCGCGTTTCAGTATTTCAGCGAGAAGAGCGTCGACATTGCCGTGGTCGAGACCGGCTTGGGAGGCCGCCTGGACGCTACAAACGTGCTGATGCCCGAAGTTTGCGCGATCACAAGCATCAGCTATGACCATATGGCTCAACTCGGAAGCAGCCTCGAAGAGATCGCCGCTGAGAAAGCCGGCATTTTCAAGGACTCCGTGCCCGTGGTGAGCGCCCCGCAGCCGGATAGCGTGAAGAAGGTCTTCAGGAAAATCGCGACCGAGACCAAGTCACCGCTGCACATCGCCGGTGACGATATCGCGTTCAGCTATCGCTTCGAGTCGTCTCGCGGGGGCGGACCGCAAGCCAGGATCTGCGTTTCCACGCCGACGTGCCATTTTGACCACTTGGCGGTGCCCCTGGTCGGCAAGCATCAGGCGATCAACTGCGGCGTGGCCATCGGCGTCTTGGACCAGCTCAAGAACCGGGGTCTTCCCCTGGATGACGAGGCCTCCGTCGCCGGCCTGGCCAAGGTCAGCCTGGAAGGCCGCATGGAGATGCTTTGCGAGAAGCCGCGTGTGTTGGCCGACGGGGCCCACAACGCCGCCAGCATCGAAGCCGTGATGCGCGCCATCGGCCAGAACATTCCCTATGACTCCATGGTGGTCATCTTCGGCTGCTGCGTGGATAAAGACATCAACGGCATGCTGCGGCTCATTCAGCTTGGCGCCGACAAGATCATCTTCACGAGGATGAAGTCGCCTCGCTCCGCTGATCCCGCGGATTTGGCAGCCCGGTTCACGGAGGTGAGCGGCCGCATGGCCCAGATAGCCCAGAGCCTCCCCGAAGCGCTGGAGATCGCCCAGAAGGCCATCACGCGGGAGGACTTGATCTGCATTACGGGCTCATTTTACCTGGTGAGCGAGGCTAAGACGCTGTTCGCCTCTCATCCTCACCGCGTCAGGCCGCCGACCGCCCCGGCACCGGTGGCGGATTGATGCCTTGCCGATAATGCCCGGAGCAAGCAGGAGTCGCACAACGTAGCCTCGGCGCCTGCGGATCATCTTGCCGCCGTCAGAACCGGGGCTGCTTTCGTTTCTTCTTCGGTTTGCCTTCGCCCTTGGCCGGTCGGCCGCTTTGAGCTTGCTCGACGAGTTTTTGCAGCCGTTGGAAAAGCGAAGGGCCGGCCGGAGCTTCCTTCTTCTTGATCGCGAAGTCGCCCCGCTCCTCCTTCTCGCGGATGTGCTTCCGGATCAGCCATTGTTCGCCCATGCCGAGCAGGTTGCTGGAGAAGATGTAAAGATTCAGCCCGCTCGGAAAGTTGTAGAACATGAGGCCGAAGAAGATCATCATGAAGTTCATCATCTTCTGCTGCTGGGCCATCTGATCGGGCACGGGCTTGCCGTCCTTGTCCTTCTGGGGCGTCGGCGGCGTGAGCGGCTTGGTGAGCTTCTGGGTGAGCTTCTGCTGCAGGTACATCGACACGCCCATGATGACCGGCAGAAGGTTGAACGCCTCGATCGATCCCACCATCCCGCCGATGAGGGGGATGTTGAAGTACCAGTCCGGCGGCAGGGGGATCAGCGCGTCGGGCGAAGACAGATCCTTGATCCACCAGAAGAAGGGCATGTGGCGCATGTCCACATTGGTGTTCAGCGTGGTCCAGAGAGCCACCCAGACCGGCATTTGCAGCATCATCGGCAGGCAGCCCAGAAACTGGCCGGCGGGGCTGATGCCCTCCTCGGAATACAGCTTCATCATTTCTTCATTAAGCTTCTGCTTGTCGTTCTTGTACTGCTGCTGAAGCGCCTCCATCTTCGGCTTGAGCTTGGCCATCCCCTTCTGCATCTTCATCATGTTGATCTGGCCATACCGGCTGATGGGGTGGAGGATCACGCGCACGATGATCACCAGGATGATGATGGCGATGCCGTAGTTGTGGACCAGCCGGTAGGCCGTGGTCAGCAGCCAGAGCATGATCCGCGACAAGCCCTCGAACGTGCAGCCGGCGTGATCGGGATAGGTCGAGGCGATGTAATTGCGGGCGGTCGCCTCCGGTGATTCATCGAACAATTTCTTGCTCTTGGCTCCGCAGAACGCCTGCACGCGGATCGCCCAGCTCTCCCTGGGAGGGATGGGCTTCTGGGTCGTGAACTGCTCCTCGAACGTCAGGTCGTCGTGCGGTCCACGATCGTCGATGAGGATCCTGCCGGCGACGCTGCTGAGGTACTTCGGATAAATCGTCTTATCCTGCGCCGTCGGTTGCGGCAGGGGGGCGACGATGCAGGCGAAGTACTTATTGCCGACGTCCGACCAGAGCAGATGCCGTTCGCCGGGCTTCACGGAAAAGGTCTTGTCCTCGGCGGCGAAGACCTTGTCGCGCGTGGGGCTCTCGGCGACGGAGATGACGCCCTTGTCGTCGATCACCGCCGTGACCGTGCGGCGGTACTCCGAGCGAGGATCTTCTTTCTTGATGCCTGTGGGGCCGCGCTCACCGACGATCAGGTCGAAAGGCTGATCGGAGAGATTTCGGAAGCTCAGGCCGATCTGCAGATCGTGCGAGCCCTTCTCGACGCGGTACGTTTTCTCGATGGCCAGCAGGTCCGCGCCGGCCTCCTTGATGGTGGTGCGCAAGGTCGCCGTCTCGCCGTGATCGTCGGCGGTTTTCTCCAGCGACCACACTTTGTCGTCGAGGTGGATTTCGAGCGACTGCTTCTTGCGGGCCTTGTCTTCCCGCACTACGCGGACCCAGTCCGTTACCAGGGAAGCGTACTCCTTTTCGTTCTGCGGGTTCTTGACCACTTGCAGCAGGTCGTACGGGTCATGGTCCGGGTTGCGCCGGCTCTTGGCGACCTTGTTGCGGTAACGCGAGAGCTTGACCGACTCCACGCCGGCGCCGCGCGGGGTTACCGTCACCGAGAACTCGTATGGGTTGGAGAAACCAGTATAGGGATTGTTCTGCCGATCGTCGCCCAGCATCACCGGGGTGATGGACTCGGCGTTGACCACAGTGAGGCCCGCGGCCTCCTGCCGCGCCGCGGTTTCCGCCTTTTCCTCGGCGGGGAGCGCCGAAATCATCGCCGGTTGTGTCGTGGCGGGCTCCGTCGCAGCCGCGGTCGGGGCCTCCGCGATCGCGGGCTGAGTCGTGGCCGCGCCCTCCGCCGGCGCCGTCGTGGGCGGAGGCGGGGGGTAGAGGATGCCTTGCAGCTTGATCCATCCGAAAAGAATGACCAAGCAGACCAACGTCGTCAGGAGGGTGCGTTTTGTCTGGGCTTCCATCTGCTCATCCACCTGCTGGCGCGGTAATCCTGATTATGGCGAAGGGCTCCGACTGGCGGCGAGGGGCGTGGGTCGGCGGCTGGGTCATTTGCCCTCATACAGCCTGGCGGCGAGAAAGTCGTCCAGGTGCGGATTCTCCCGAATCTTCTTGGCCGTCACGTCGATGTTGTATGCGACGCGGACAAACTCGACTTCGTCTTCGCGCACAATGACGTAGGCGGCCCGCGGATCGCGGTCCCGCGGCTGTCCCACTGAGCCTACGTTGATGATGACCTTTTCGTCCCCGATGGCATAGCGCGCCGAGCCGCCCAACTCCTCCGGCGGCTCGAAGTAGGGGTCATCCACGAAGACGCCCGGCACGTGCGTGTGCCCGCAGAAGCAAGTCATCTGTTCCATGCGATCGAAATTGCTCAACAGCTTCTGGGGATTGGTGTAGACGTCGTCGGGGAAGAGGTACTCGTTGATCGGCTTCCGCGGCGAGCCGTGCACGAAGAGCATTCCGTCGATCTCCATCCGCGGGGAGAGGCTGCCCAGGAATTTCCAGCGGCTGTTGCGCTTGGCGGCGTTCTGCTCGTCGTCGATGGCGGAGCGGGTCCAGAAGGCGGCCCGCTCGGCGCTGACGTTGAAGTTCATCGGCTCGTAGAAGACGGCGTGGTCATGGTTGCCGCACAGGCTGGCCGTGACCCGCTCGGCGATCAGGTCCAGACACTCGGCGGGCTCAGGGCCGTAGCCGATGATATCGCCCAAGCAGTAGATGGTCTCGACGCCGCGGCTCTTGATGTC
Source organism: Phycisphaerae bacterium (assembly GCA_035542775.1). Classification (GTDB taxonomy): domain Bacteria; phylum Planctomycetota; class Phycisphaerae; order UBA1845; family UTPLA1; genus DATKKX01. Next base: position 8,469 of record DATKKX010000366.1, read on the forward strand.
GTCGAGGACCGTCCGCAGGGCCTGGAGGTTCGAATGGATGTCTGAGATGATCGCGAACATGGTCTCTTATGGTATTGCCCCGCGGGGGGTCGGGTATTGCCAGTATCCGGGTTTCATTTCTTCGGTGGCGAGGCCTCGTCGATCAGCATGATCGGAATATCGTCCCGGACGGGGTACCGCAGGCCGCATCCCGTGCAGGCCAGCCATGCCTGGACGTTCTCGCCGGGCTCGGGCCCCTCCTGCCGCACCGGCTTCTTACAACTTGGGCAAACGAGGATATCCAGAAGGTCTTTCTCGATCATCGCGGGTTGCTCCAGGCCGGCAGCGCAGGGCGTAGTGACATCGCATCCGAAATCACCCGCTCCCCGCCGAATCAGCTAATCCTAGATGGCCGCGGGCGATGCGTCAACGAGGGCTTTCCGGCCGCTACCGGGCGGCTTCGCGGATGCGGCAGCAGCAGGCGAGCAAGGCTTCGAGCTCGTCCAACGGGAAGACCGTGGCGGGATCGGACTTGGCCTCGTCGGGGCGGTCGTGGACTTCGAGGAACAGCGCGTCCACGCCGACGGCCATCGCCGCCTTGGCCAGCAGGGGCACGAACTGCCGCAGGCCGCCGGACTGGTGGCCCTGCCCGCCGGGGAGCTGGCAACTGTGAGTGGCGTCGAAGACGACCGGGGCGAACTGCTGCATGATGGGCAGGCCGGTGAGGTCGTTGACCAGCCGGCCGTAGCCGAAGAATGAGCCGCGGTCGGTGAGCAGGACGCGATCGTTGCCGCTGTCGCGGACCTTGCGGACCGCCTCGGCCATCTGCTCGGGGGCCATGAACTGCCCCTTCTTGATGTTGACCGGCTTGCCCGTCTTCGCGGCGGCGACAAGCAGGTCGGTCTGCCGGCAGAGGAACGCCGGGATCTGAACGAGGTCGCAGGTCTCGCCCGCCGCCGCGGCCTGGTCGGGCACGTGAATGTCCGTGAGGATCGGGACGCCGGTCTTCTTCCGCACGACCGCGAGCGTGTCCAGGCCGGACTTCAGCCCGGGGCCGCGAAAGCCCAGGACGCTGGTGCGGTTGGCCTTGTCGAAGCTGCACTTGAAGACGTAGTTGATGCCGAGCTTGCGGCACAGCGGGGCGACGAACTCGGTAATCGCCAGACAGTGCTCGGTGGACTCGATGACGCACGGCCCGGCGATCAGCGCCAGCGGCTGACCGCTGCCGATCTTGAACGGGCCGATATCGACGGGACGTGCCTGCATGACAGCTCCTGCTCTGAAGGCCCCTGGGGCGAGCCTGTATGGTACGCGGCGGGGCGGCATGCTCGCCGTCCGCTCGCGCGCCCTCGGGTCCGATGTCACAACGTTACATAGCACGTGGCCGGAGTTCAAGGGCGCGGGCGGAACGGCGCGGCGGACCGCACGGACAAGCCGGGCTTGTCCGTGCCACCCCGTGCGGCATGGCGGAAGGCGGGCCGGCGTGTAGGATGGCGGCGGCGTTGGCGGTGCCGTTCGGTTTCCACGGCGTTGGAAGGAGCACGACATGCGAGCACAACGAGTCGGTGGCAAAGGGGCGGAAACAACCTATCTGCTGGTCTTCGAGACAGGCGACGAGGTGACGACGGCGCTCCGCGAGTTCGCCGTTCGCGAAGGTCTGCAGACCTGCCGGTTCACGGCCATCGGCGCGGTGAGCGACCTGGTGCTGGGCTACTTCGAGGTTGACCGGCGCGAGTACAAGCGGATGCCCGTCGTCGAACAGGCGGAGGTGGTCATGCTGGCCGGCAATATCACCGAGGCGGACGGCCAGCCGCGAGTCCACGCCCATGTGGTGATCGCCAGGGCCGACGGCACGGCGCTCGGCGGCCATCTGCTGGAGGCCCATGTGCGCCCGACGCTGGAGCTGTTCCTGACGGCATGGCCGGCGCGGGTGCAGCGGCGCCTGGATGAGGCCAGCGGGTTGATGCTGATCGACCTGAGGTGAAGGGAACGCGGAAGACGCACCCCGAGGGACACGAAGAACACGAAGGAGATTTGTGGGGCGGGTGGCACGGACAGACCTGGTTGGTCCTTGGGTGCAAGCCGGCTCGTGCTCGCGCGGGGCACTGCCTTGAGGCAAAGCAGAGCTTTGCTCTGCCCGAACCACATGTGCGGCGCCGCCATGTGGGCGCCACCGCGTGGCAAAGCAGAGCTTTGCCCTCCCCGCATGCACGGACAAGGCGGCTTTGTCCGTGCCACCCCAGTCATCATCGGGCTTGATCAGGGCAGTATTCAGTCCCAATGGCTGCGGCGTTTGGGGATGGTGAGGGCGCCGGGGTTGGAGTCGAAGGTCTGGACGCGGCGAGGGGGAGAGTCCTGAGTGCTGCCTTCAGAGTGCGGTCAGCAGTCAGCGGTCGGCAGTCAGCGAGCGCAGATGCCGCGGGCTGGTCAGACGCTGCACGGGAAAAAACGCGCGCAATTCCATGCAGTTCCATGCGATTTCATACAGATGCCTCCTGGGCAAAAGCCGTTGGCTGATAGCTCTTGGCCCTGAGCCGTTCCGTGGCCGTGAGCCGTCGGCCATTCCGCCTGCGGCGGGTCAGCCGGAGAAGTCGCGGCGGACGGAGGCGGCGCGGCAGTTGCGCTGGCACGGGTCCGGGGAAAAAATGCAACCAGACGCGACCAGGCGCAACTTTTGATCGTCCTGGGGCGAGAGACGCGGGGCCGCGGGGGCGAGTTGCTGTTCCTGGAAGACAAGCGTCAGCATGGGGCTCTGGACTTTCTGGTAAGCCGTACGCCCGGCACGGAGCGGGCGCGGTGGCGCTGGAGCCGCGTCGGGCCATCGTGGAGCGGCCGCGGGCCGGCCCACGCCGGGGGCTCGGCGGCTATTCCCTCGCAAACCATCTATTAAGCTTGCTCACCGTTCCCCGTTTTTCTGAAGGATGACGGTGGATGGGCGTTTTCGGGGCGGAAAATCAGGTTTGGGAGGTGTTTGGGACATGGGGGGGAGGGATGAGCGCTGACCCTTGACATCGCCGGGCGA
>DATKKX010000367.1:0-2157 GCA_035542775.1 Phycisphaerae bacterium
CAAGCTCAATGATGTCGATCCACTGGCTTGGTTGATCGACGTGCTCGAACGCATCGTCGCCGGAACCACCAGGCACAACCAACTGCACACGCTGCTGCCGTGGAACTGGAAGGCAGCAAGAGCCGCCGAAGCGCCCAGCAGCGCCTAGCAAATCCCAATTCCTGCCTAGCCCGACTTTCGCAACTCGAGCCTTATTTTGCGAATTTTGCGCCTGCACGGGCCCGCTAAGCTGCTGATAAACCCAGCGTCAGCCTGCGGCAAACGGCGAAAGCGGCGAGCGGTGCCGAGCAAGTCCCTTGCGCAACGGCGGCGGGCTTTGAAAGCCTGCGGCCATGTTGTTGCGCCACAAGGTTCGCCGGAAGGACGGCAAGGAGCATCGCTACTGGAGCATCGTCGAGAACCGCCGGGTGTCGGGCGGGCGGACGGTACAGCGGCATGTGCTGTATCTGGGCGAGATCAATGACAGCCAGCGCGCCGCGTGGTGCCAAACGCTCGAAGCATGTGACGAGAACAGCCAGCGGGCGAGGCAGATCGCGCTGTTCCCCGACGATCGCCTGGCCCCGGCACTGAACTGCGATGTGGTGCATGTCCGGTTGAGCGGACTGCGGCTGCACCGGCCGCGGCAATGGGGCGCCTGCTGGCTGGCGTGCCATGTGTGGGATCAACTGCGACTGGATGATTTCTGGTCGCCGCGGCTGGCGGTATCGCGGGAGGGGACACGGTGGCTGGATGTGCTGAAGACGCTGGTCGCCTAGCGCCTGATCGACCCCGGCAGCGAGTGGCGGCTGCACCGGCAATGGTATGAACAAAGTGCGATGGGTGATCTGTTCGGCGCGGACTTCGAGGTACTGCTCTACGACCTGACCAGCACCTCCCCCCGGGTCAAGCCCGAGGGCATGCTTCGAGATCAATGCCTCGGACGTGGCGGAAGGCGGCAAGCGGCGCTTCGGCTACAGCCGGGACAAGCGGTCGGATTGCGTTCAGGTGGTGATCGCGTTGGTGGTGACACCGGACGGCCTGCCGCTGGCGTATGAGGTGATGGCGGGCAACACCGCGGACAAGACGACGCTGCGCGGCTTCGTCAACCGGATCGAGGCACAGTACGGCAAGGCCAGGCGCACCTGGGTGATGGACCGCGGCATCCCGACCGAGGAGGTGCTGGCCGAGATGAGGGCGGCGGAGACGCCGATACAGTATCTGGTCGGCACGCCTCGCTGACGTCTTGGGCAACTGGAGCGGGACTTCCTGACCAAGCCCTGGACCGACGTACGAGACACCGTTCAAGTGAAGCTCATTGAGCAGGACGGCGAACTTTATGTGCTCGCCCGCAGCGGTGCACGCCGGGATAAAGAGCAGGCGATGCGGCGGCGCCGGCTGAAGAAGCTGATCAAACGCCGGCATGAACTGCGACAGCAGAAGCTGACCCGTGACCAGTTGCTCATCAAGCTTGGCGCGGCCAGGAAGGAGGCCGGGCCCGCGGTCTGGCGGATCATCGACATCCAGTTGCCGGACAAGGACCAGACCGTCACGCCGGAAACGTTCAACTTCAAGCTGAATTGGCCGAAGCTGCGCGAGGCGCGTCGCCGCGAAGGCAGTTACCTGCTGCGATCGAATGTGACGGGCGGCGACCCGACGCAGCTCTGGACGTTCTACCTGCAACTGGTCGAGGTGGAGCAGGCGTTCAGGGAACTGAAAGGGGATCTGGCGATCCGCCCGATCTACCATCAGACCGATGAACCGATCGAGGCGCACATCTTTGTCGCGTTCCTGGCCTACTGCCTGCAGGTCACACTGAAGCAGCGGCTGCGATCTCTGGCACCGGGCCTGACACCCAGATCGGTACTCAAGAAGATGGCTGCGATCCAGATGGTCGACCTGAGACTGCCAACCACCGATGGCCGCACTGTCATACTGTCGCGCTACACCGAACCGGAGGTGGACCAGGCCGTCCTGCTCCAGCAGTTGAAGATCAGCCTGCCCGCTCAGCCGCCGCCCAGGGTGATTGCCGCCGACGTTCCATCATCAACATGACCAACCGCGCTGTGGTGCCGAGCTTGGCAGCGCCCACCAGGGAAAATCAACTCTCCGGGCGATCCTTGCCCGCCAGTAGCGAAAGTTGGGGTAGCCCGCTATCCTGCATTCCGCCGATAAAAGATC
>DATKKX010000368.1:0-13244 GCA_035542775.1 Phycisphaerae bacterium
TTGGGCCACCCGCCTTGACCGCAGGACCTGGACCACCGGACGTTAGTGATTTCGGCATACGAGGATCATGCCGGCGGCGGTATAATGGAAAGGGGAGCAGTGAACGGGGCGACACGCCGATATCGATCATGGCATGGGGGAGACCTGGAGACATCAAAATGCTCGGAACGGGATTGAAGCTTACGGTGATTCTCGCCGTCGTCTGCCTGGCAACCGGCCCTACCTTGGCCGGGGGCTCACCCGGCGACTTGATCTCCCCGCCGCCTGATCAGCCCCACGGCGTCGCTCTTCTGGAGCAACCGCCGGCAGAGGTACGGGATGCTTCAGGAGACACGCGAGGCCCCGGCGATCCTCAACCCGAGACGCCCTGGACAGATGTGCTGCACACCAAGATTGACATCGGCTTCAACCTCGGGACCCAGACCCTGTCTGGGCTGGTCACCATCACTGCGCTGTCGCAGATCAGCGGGCTCAACCAGTTCGTCGTCTACCTGGACAAGAACGGCGGACTGATGAGCTTGAACACTGTTGGCGGCAGCGTCGCCGGCCCGACCAGCTTTACGCATGTGGGCGACAAAGTGACGGTGACGCTCAATACCACCTACAACGTCGGCCAGCAGTTTACCGTCACGTTCAACTATGGCGGCAAGCCCCGGGGCGGCGGTCCCTGTTGGGGCTCTCACGGCAGTCCCAGCGTCCCCATCATGGCGACCAACAGCGAGCCCTTTTATGCCCGTTACTGGTGGGTCGGAAAGGACGTGCTCGATGACAAATGTACCTTCGACATCTGGGTGACCGTCCCGAATACGCATGTCGTGGCCGCCAATGGGATCCTGCGGGGTACGGACCAGATCCCGGGCAGCAAACTGCGCTATCGCTGGGAAGAGACCTACCCGATGATCCCCTATCTCGCCTCGCTGGCCATCGCCGACTACCAGGTCTATTCCACAACCTACACCCACCTTGGCCACACGATGCCGATGAGCTTCTACCTGCTGCCGGAGCACAACACGGCCTACTATCGCGGCTACTGCGACACCTATGTGACCATGACACAGGTCTTTGCCGACCTGTTCGGGGAGTACCCGTTCATTACTGAGAAGGGCGGCATGGCGGAGACGCCGACGATGCCGTGGTACATGGAGCATCAGACGCTCCCATCGATGCCCACGATCGATACCGACTGGATCAACTCACACGAGCTGGCCCATCAGTGGTGGGGTGACACGGTCACCTGCCAGACCTGGGGTGATACCTGGCTGAACGAGGGCTTCGCATCGTTCTGCGAGGCGATCTGGGAGGAGTACAAGCCCGGCGGCAGCATGAGCGCGTACCACAGTTGGATGAACAGCCGCTTGCCTTACAGCACCGACGCCCAACTCTACGTCACCGACGTCAATGACGACAGCGTGATCTTCGCCGAGCTCGTTTACGACAAGGGGGCTTGGGTCGTTCACATGCTGCGGCACCTTCTGGGCGACCCGACGTTCTTCCAGGCCCTCGCCAATTACCGCGCCTCCTTTGAAGGCAGCAGCGCCACGACGACCGAATTCATCAACTCGGTGTCGGCCACCGCGGGATACAACCTGACCTTCTTCACCAACCAATGGGTGATGAATCCCGGCAGCCCGGACTACAACTACGGCTGGCGAAGCATCCAGGCCGGCGGTCGGAACTACGTTCTCCTGCGAGTCTCCCAGACGCAGACGACCCGAGGCTATCCCAATATGACCATGCCGGTTGACATTCGCGTCACCACCGGCAGCGGCCAGACCACCTATGTTGTCTGGTGCGCCAACGGGACGGAGACGTTTGCCATCCCGGTCAGCGGCGTGCCGTCCCAGGTTGCGCTGGATCCGGACGACTGGATCCTGACACACTCCGTCTCGCAGTCAGCGCCCGGTACATTCACAAGCTATTGCCAGGGCGACATGAACCAGGACGGCCACGTTGACGGCCGCGACATTCAGCAATTCGTGGATGCTCTGGTCGACTCCAGCGGCTGGCCGCTCGCTTGGCGGCGGGCCGACATGAACTTCGACGGCCGATGCGACGCCGCCGACGTGCCCTTATTCGTGCAGACGTTGCTCACCGGCTGCCCCTTGCCGTAGGTACGGCCGAAGATTCGCGTCATGGTTCCTCGTCAACTACGGATGTTCCCGCGCCCACCCCACGGGACTCAACCCGTCAGACCCCAATTCGGGGAGGCGTCGCCGGGTGTGCAACGCCCGGAGCAGCGCCTCCGCATCGCCGTCGCCGCGATTCAGATCGTCGTCTTTTTTGTGGAACTTGGGATCTGCTAAGACTAACATCGCCTGCCCCGAGCATGGGCGCGAGGTGTGTGTTCGGGCACAACGCAGATCATCGAACATGGGAGTGACCGCGGCGCGCGGAGAATCAAGCGCCGAGTCCAGAGGAAGCGTCCCACGTACCTAAGTCTCTGTGGGGAGATCCGGCAATGAAGCTCACACTTGGGATCCAGTCGGTGTTTGGCAAGTTGACGCAGAGGCGCGGCGGGAGGCGTATCGTTGCAACCGCCGCCGGCGCCGGCGCGGTGGCGGCAGTTGTTCTGGCGGCCGCAGCGGGCCTGCTCCTGACCTCGTGCCAAGTGGGACCAAACCCGACGGATCCGACATACGCCGTTCTGGCCTGGAACAACCTCGGCATGCACTGCTACAACCAGGATTCCAATGACCTCCTGGTGCTCCCGCCGTACAACACGCTTTTCGCACAGGTCCTTCGTGTCGCCGACCCTCCGCAGATTCTTACCGGCGGCGTTGCCATTGACTACAGCTTTCCCGATAACACGTATTCGGCAGGCGACCCGTCCCGTCCGGACAAAACGAACTTCTGGCAGAATGCCGCCGCTCTTTTCAATGTCACCCTGGCGCCAAATGTCGGCCTCACGGGCAAGGGCCTGACGGGATCTTTCGACCTTACAGGCGACCACTTCATTGCCGAAGGCATCCCCCTGACGGAGTATCGCGACCAGGACGTGCGGCCCGGCCAGGAAGTGTCACAGTGGCCGCGTTACCCATATCAGCTCGCTTCGCTGGTTGCTCGTATAGCCGACAGCGGCGCGACGCTGGGGTCGAACACGATCGTGGCGCCCGTCTCCAGCGAGCTGAACTGCAACAATTGTCATGCGGATGACGGCGACGCCACCACCACCTATCCGATCACGCCGACTGGCAAGGTGGAGACAAACATCCTGACGCTGCACGATTTTCTGAGCGCGGCGCAGTATCCGGCACCGTACACGTCGCTGTTGATGGACAGCCGACCGGTGCTGTGCGCCAAGTGTCACGCCTCGAACGCGCTGAACGCCGCCGGAGTGGCCGGAGTGGGCAACCTGTCCAATGCCATGCACAATCACCACAAGGATCTGGACGACATCACGCCCGACACCAACGGCTGCTACAACTGCCACCCCGGACCGCAAACGCAGTGCCTCCGCTGCACGATGTCACAGAACTTCTCCATGAGCTGCGTCGACTGCCACGGAACGATGGCTACGGTTGCCCAGAATCCCGACCCCTGGCTGAACGAACCGCGCTGCGATAACACGGCTTGCCACGGGCCGGGTTATGCCCTCAATCAGCCGCTGTATCGGAACTCCACCGGGCACGGCGGCATCTACTGTGCCGGCTGCCACGACAGCCCGCACGCGATCGCCCCAAGCCGCGAGGCCAACGACGCGATCAAGTTCACCACGCTCCAGGGGCAGACCGGCACCCTGCGCGAGTGCACCGCCTGCCATCTGACCAAGCCGGCGGCGGCATTCGTGCACCATACCCCGTAACTTTCCGCGAGGAACGACGGGGCTCAGCGCAACATCTGGCAGTGTACTTGTTCCGGCGGCCCGTACGCGGTCGGCGTCCGCTCTTCAAGCGGCTGACCGGCGGCAGACCGGAAATCCGATAGTACGTATCACACGCAAAGCGGCGTACGAGGCCCCATCATTACCCGCGTGTCAGGCCGCCGGGCGCAAGTGCGTCCCCGTCGCTGCCATTACAGGCTGGATCGCGGGAGCCTTCTCTTGCGCCGCCGATGTTCCACCGAGCGCGTCGCGACGCTCGCCTTGCTGAGCCGGTTCAGACGACAGGAACCTCGCCTCCATCTCCTTGATCATCCTCCGGTACTGCCGGGTGTGCATGATTGAGAAGTGGTCTTTGCCCGGCACCATGATTATCCGTGCATCGCTGCCGAGATTCTTCAAGGCGCGCTTTAGAAGCCGGGCCGCGCCCTCAAGATAGAAACTGTCATCCTGTCCCATGATGACCGTGATCTTGCCGGCGAGTCTGGGCCCCAGCGTGAACCACTCTCGCTCGACCTTGTCCCGGATGTCGTACCGTTGCCAGGCCCTCACCACGCGGCGGTCTATCTTGCCCGTCTTGTGATCGCAGATCGGCCGCGGCCGTCCATCGGCGCCTCGCGGGCCGAAGACGGCGTCAAACGCTCCGAACTGTCCTCCGGGCCCGATGACATCTTCCATTCGGATCTCCCCCGGGCACGTGAGGACAATGTTGTCGCCATCTCTCATGGTGGGTCGCGGCCTGCCTTTGGCGTCAAAAAAAAAGTTGGTCTCGCGATCGTACAAATCCATCCCCAGGAAATCATGAAAGTCCACCGGGTCCGGCGAGGTCGACCATGTACCCCCGAACACATCCGGATAGCTGACTTGCAGCCACAGACTGCTCCAACCTCCCGAGGAATGCCCGGTCACAAAACGCGCCCGCGGCTCCGTGATCAGGCGGTAATGCTTCTCCAGGTAGGGGATCAGTTCCTCCACCAGGGCTCGACCGCAGGGACCGTTGTTGTCGGAGTCGGCAAAGACGTTGTGCCCGTACGGCAGCGTCGGGTCCAGGCCGATGCGAACGAACGGCACCTCCGACCGCCCCAGCATCGCCGCCAGTCGGATCGCCTGGAAATGGTCGCCCCCGAAGCCGGGCACCACGTAGATCGCCGGAAACCGCCGGTCTGGCTTGCTGTCGTACTCGTCGGGCAGCCAGACGACAGCGTGCAAGAGCACCTCTCGCCGGTGAAACCTGGAGAGCAGGTCGCTACGAATTTCAACGACCTCGGCGTCATTCAATTCAGGCGAGCGGTCGTCTGGCGGGACCTTGTTGTCGATGCGGAACTTGACGACACGGCCCTCGGCAGGATCCAGCCACAGGCGGCGATAATTGCTGTAGAGATTGCCCGGGGCTTCGCCGCTGTGCGGCATGCCGACGTTGGTGTGCATGACCGCCTGGATCTTGTACCTGCCCGGCGGCAAATCCTGGAGGTCGCAAGGCGCCCCCCTTGGGTCGCGGACCCGGAGCGGCGTTTCCGGCTGCCAGTCTTCGACATCCACTGAAAAGGCCGGATCGCTGCTGAAGACCCACCGTGCACGCGGCGGGCCCGGCCGCTGTTCATCGCAAAGAAAGAAAAGGACACGACCGGTGAACGGTTCATCGCGAACCGCCTTGTCGAACGTCACCTCGAACTCGATGCCCTTCCGCTCGGACGCAGCCGCCGGTGCCGCCGCGGCGAGCACCATCAGCAGGCCCACGATTTTCACAGGCCGTTTTCTCATCTCTAGCCCTTCAAATGCCGGATTGGTCCATGCATGCAGTATATGACCAGCGTTAGACGAGAACCACGACCTCGCGGCCGGATGGACCAGCGGCGGGCCGGGCATCAAAACGCTTCCTCACCAGCGTGGCTCACATCGGATGCGCCGCCCCGAGGCCAGTGGGCCTCTTTCGGGATTGCTCTGGCTCGCGTCCCGCCGAAACCGGCAAAGACCTCCCTGTTCGCATCGTCCCCGGCTATCATACCGACTCATGCCATTCGTTCTGAACTGTCCGTCCTGCCAGAAGGCCGTGACGATCGATCGCGACCTTGTAGGCAAGCTTGTCACCTGCCCGCACTGCTCCAGCTTCTTCAACGTGGCTACGCCGCCGCTGGGAGGCGTCCCCATCGCCATTGCCGCGTCGCCGGAAAAAGGCGCCTCCAACATGCGGCGGTTCACTTTCTGCTGCCAGCGGTGCGGCTCGATTCTGGAGGGGCTGGGCGAACAGTGCGGCCAGCCGGGCCGATGCCCCACCTGCGGGGCCGTTTTTGTGGTTCCGGCGGTTGATCCACGAACCGGCTCAGCGGCGGCAGTGGCGGTAGTGGCGGACGATGGCCAGTTCCCCACGCCCATGCACGCCTACGCCACGGCCGGCGATCGAGCCCCGAAAATCGTCCGCCGCAGCGACGGCCAGCAGGTCATTGTCTGCCCCCGCTGCCGGCGGGAGATGCCCATTGATGCCGACGGCTGCACAGCCTGCGGCCTGCCCTTCACGCTGGAAGGGGCAACACCCGGCGCCGTGGCGATTTCGGCCGAGGCCATGGAAAACAATCTCGCCACAGCGGCACTTACCGTCGGCATCCTGTCTGTGCTATCATTCTGCCTGCCGGTACTCGGGCCGGTCGCCATCGGGCTGGGCATCGCGGGCATTCGACGGGCTGGAAAGCTCCGCGGCGCCGGATCCGGCCGCGGTATGGCAATCGCAGGGATCATTCTGGGCGCTGCCGCGGTCGTGCTGTTTACAGCCGCTCGACTGTTCGGCATGTGATAGTCAAGAGCGATCAGCAAAACCGGGACGGGTTCTCCCCGGCAGCGGGAAACGTCCCGAGGAATGACCAGATCGGGTGTCCGTCTCGGTTGTGTTGAACGCAATAAGGAGTCCGGACCATGGAAAAAACTTCCGCAAGGAACATCTATCGCGTGGATCGAGATCGTTGTGCCGACCTGCGGACCGGCCGTCACCTCGAATGGCTGGTCACCAACGGCCGGGGCGGATTTGCGATGGGTACGGTGGCCCAGGTTCTGACCCGCCGCTATCACGGTCTGCTGGTGGCGGCAATCGAGCCGCCGGTCGAGCGGTTCGTCCTGCTTGCCAAATTGGATGCGACCGCCATCGTCAACGGCCGCACTTATGAGCTGGCCACCAACCAATACCCGGATGTCCTCCAGCCCGAAGGTTACAAGCTGCTGGAGTCGTTTACCGCCCGTCCCCATCCAACGTGGAGGTGGCGCGCCGGCAACGCGGTCATCGAGCAGACTCTGTGCATGGTGGAAGGCGAGGACACCACGGTGGTGCGTTTCCGGCTGCTCGAGGGCGATGCTCCTGTGACGCTGAACGTGCGGCCGTTCTGCACCAGCCGGCATTTTCACCTGTTGGCCCATCGGCCCGATCTGAACGACCCGCAGGTAGACGCTCCCGGCGACAAGCTCGTGTTCCGCTGGCAGGGAGGCCATCCCACGTGGCAGCTCTCGCACAACGGCACCTTCCATCGCCAGCACGATTGGTACTATCGCTTTTTCCTCAGCACGGAAAACGAGCGCGGCTACGATTACTCGCAGGACCTCTTCGTGCCGGGGATCGTCACCGCCACACTGAAGCCGGGCGACATCACCGGGCTGGTATTCACCGCCTCCACGCAGGACCGATCGTGGAAGACCTGGCGGGAAGCCTTCGCCCGCGCCGCGGCGTCCGACGAGCTCACGACCGATGTTCCTCCTGTCGACGACTCCATGATGCCCCCCCTGCTTCGCGCGGTGCGGGATTTTCTGGTCGTGCGGGACCATGATTTCAAGACAGTCATCGCGGGCTATCCGTGGTTCGGTGACTGGGGACGAGATACGTTTATCTCGCTGCCCGGGCTGTGTCTCGTGCCGCGACGGCTTGACGACGCCCGGCGGATCATCCAGGCCTTCGCCAAGCACGTCAGCCAGGGCATGATTCCGAACCGCTTCCCCGATTTCGGCGAAGCCCCCGCCTACAACACGATCGATGCCTCCCTCTGGTACATCAATGCGATCGATCGCTACCTCGCCTACAGCGGCGACTGGGCGTTCATCGCTGACAAGATGTTCCCCGTTGTCGCCGAGATCATTGCCGCGTACGAGAGCGGAACGCGGCATCGCATCCGCCTGTGCAACGATGGTCTCATTGCCGGCGGCGAACCGGGGCTGGCCCTGACGTGGATGGACGCGAAGCTGCACCCCGATCGGGCCATCACGCCGCGGATCGGCAAGCCGGTCGAGATCAACGCTCTGTGGTACAACGCTCTGCAGGTCGCCGCCTCATTCGCCGACCGGTTGGGCGACACGCGCCGGGCAAACCACTGGCGGAACCTCGCCGCCCGCACCAAGACGACATTCAACAAACGCTTCTGGAACGAGGCAGCCAAGTGCCTCTATGACGTGGTCGATGCCAATGATCAGCCGGGCGTGGATGATCCAGCCATCAGACCCAATCAGCTATTCGCGATCAGCCTCGCCTACCCGGTGCTGGATGAGTCGCGGTGGCGACCGGTCGTGGACGTTTGCGAGCGCGACCTGTGGACGCCGATAGGCTTGCGGACCCTTTCTCCGCGAGACCCGGCGTATCGCGGCCGCTACGGCGGAGATCTGGTCAGCCGCGATGAAGCCTACCATCAGGGCACGGTCTGGCCGTGGCTCCTGGGCCCGTTTGTCTCCTCCTACGTCAAGGCTCATGGCGGCATCGAGACGACACCGCCCGCCATCCGCCGTTCGTCGTTTACCGGCAACCCAGCGATCCCGGTCAAGGAACTCCTGCCCGGACCGACCGACTATGCGGAGCTGCCGCCCGTTCGCAAGATCGCCCGGCAGTTCCTGGATGGTCTGGCCTCGCATCTCAGCGAAGACGGCATCGGCAGCATTTGTGAAGTCGCCGACGGTGACCCGCCGCACACGCCCGGAGGCTGCCCCTGGCAGGCCTGGAGCGTAGCCGAGCCGCTTCGGGCGTTGTACGAGGACATTTACCGGTTGCCGACGGTGAGCGCCCCGCCTCCGGTGACAGAAGAGCGGAAGGCAGCGGGTACAGCCGGCCGGGGCCGGCGGCGATAGGCTGAACGCCGCGAAATCAGGACCTCGCGCCATCACCACGTGTACTTCACGGTGTAGGTCACGGTCTTTTCGCCATTGGCCGGTACCTCGACCTCAAAGTGGATGGTGCGCGCATCCACCTTCTCATACGGATCGCTCGACTTGGTGATTTCCCAGGTGGTCCAGCGGAAGAGGTTCTCCTTGATGATGACCTTCTGCGGCTGATCCTTGTGGTTGCGGATCTGGATGCGGTAGCTGTCGGTCATCGTCCGGCGGCTGGTGTCGGCGTTGAAGTCGGTCTGCGTCCGCTCGCCGACGACGTCGAAGGCCTGCCCCAGCTTGATCAGCACCTTCTCGTCCTTGGCGGTGTGGTCGATGAGATCCTCACCGACGAACTCGAGCGTGCCGTCGGCCTCGTCGGTCTTATAGACGCGGACCTTGCCCTTGGGCAGCGGCATGCCCAGGTTGTTCTCCTTGGCGTTCTTGAAGCGGACGTACACATCGACCTTGGGATTGGACTGGTTGCCGATGTTACGGTCCTGCTGCGGTTCGGCGACAAAGCGCCAGCTCGCGGCCTGCGGCAGGCCGTAATAGACCATCACCTTCTCGACGTTCACGTCGTGGGCGGTTGGGAAGAGCGTGATCTGCTGGGTGGTGTTGGCGAGGATGTCGGTTCGCCGCGGCAGCGTGTACAGGTGGTACTCGAAGAAGGCCTTCTCTTCGAAGCCAGCCTCTTCTGCCATCGCCCGGCCTTTGGCAGCCAGCTGCATGGGAGGATATGGCCGTTGCTGCGGCTGGATTCTCTGCACGTCGCCCGCGATCAGTTTTAATTTCGCATTCTGGTAGCCGGCGCCGGTCAAGTTCATCAACGTCACCCAGGCGCCGAGGTCGGCCTTGGTGTCTGCCTGGTTGAGGATCAGGTTGTAGTCCGACCGCCAGGTGATTCCGTTGGTCTGGTAGGTCGTGCGGATCTGATGCTCTCCGGCCTCCCCGGCGCTGATCTTCCAGATCAGCGTCGGCCGGGTGATAAGGCCGCCGGGCAGATCGCCGAGCTGCACTTGATTCTGTCCGATCAGAACACGCACGCCGCCTTCCGCCTGCAGAACGAGCTGACCCTGCGTTGCGGAGAGGAGTTTGCCGCTGACCGTCTCGGCATCCTTGCCGCGCGGCACGACCACGCTGATCTGCCGGTCCAGATACTTTTCCATGAGTTTTTCGGGGCTGACCAGATCGAACTGGAAATTCTGCTCCAGCACCGTCGTGCTCTCCGGCTTGGTCAGATCGACGAAGCTGACCGTAGTGGGATCGATGAACTGGGCGACATCGGTGAAGCGCAGGTCGTTGGTGCCCGCGTCGAGCTTGACCTTGCGGATCTCCTTGATCACGCCGAAGCCCGGCACCTGCCAGGCGAAATCGGGCGAGTAGCCCTGGCGTTGCTGGGCGATGAACTTCTGGGGGTCAAAGGACGCGGGGTCGGCAGTCGAATAGACGGTGACCGCGGGGCCCTCATCCGCTTCAGGAGCGCCAAAGGCGGCACCCGCCGCAAGCGTAAGTACCGTGAACGTGGCAACGACGACGGAAGCGAACGCGAACGATCGATCAGTCCTCATGATCAGGCTCCTTTGAGTTCTTTCGTTGTCAAAACGATGGCCCAAGGCAATCCGCCCGGCGAACGATGCTGAGGCACCAGCCGGTGGTCGGTGCGGATCATACCATACTCTCCTTTTGACGCACGGGTCGGCATCGGGTTCCGTCAGTCGCCGGCATTTGGCCGTTTCCGCCCGGCAATCCATGAGTTAGGATCATCCCGGAATCCCGGACAGCGGCATCCGGATTGCGGCAAGAACCGGCCTGGGCCACTGTTCCCGCTGACTGCCGACCGCTGAAAGCTGAGAGCTTTCTCATGCCCGATAAGCGCAAACATCGCGGTGCCCATCCCGAGGACGAGCGGTTCTTCGCCGCCGACCAATGCGACGCGCTGCGACGCGCCGTGGAGGAATATTCCTGGCTGCTGACGCGGGAGTACGCCGAGGATTCCGCCCTGGCGCTGGTCGGCAACCGCTACAGCCTGACCGAGCGGCAACGACTGGCAGTGCGACGGGCATCCTGCTCCGATCAATCGCTCCGCCGCCGGACGGAGACGATGGTGCCGCTGTCGGAGGGTACCAGGCGCCCGCTTGGCATCGACGGATACAACCTGCTCATCACTGTCGAGAGTGCTTTGTCGGGCGGGCCGATTTTCGCGGGGCGCGACGGGTCTTACCGCGATCTGGCCAGCATCCACGGGACGTATCGCAAAGTGAACGAAACGCAGCCGGCGATCACGATGATCGCCGATCATCTCAGCAGCGCGGAAATCCTCGCGGTGGATTGGTATCTCGACCGGCCGGTCTCGAACAGTGCCCGGCTGAAGGTGCTGATGGCGGAAGTAGTCGAGCACAGCCGCCTCCGCTGGAATATCGAGTTGGCCGACAATCCTGACGCGGTTCTGGCGGCGTATGACGGCGTCGTCGCCACGAGCGACTCATGGATCCTCGATCGCTGCGCGGCCTGGGTGAACCTCGCGAGGGACATCATCGACGCTCATGTGCCCGACGCGTGGAAAATCACACTGAGATGACCACGCTTGCCTCCCCCGGAAATGATGACTAAAACACAACGCGTGAAGCCGTCATACGAATTGTTCGACCATACCGCCGACATGGGTATCCGCGTGACTGCCCCGACGATGGCGGAACTGGTCCGGCCGGCCAGTGAAGGACTCTACGCCGTCATCGGGCAGTTGGCGCCCGATGCCGCGGAGCCAGCGCGGCCTGTCAACTGGCGACTGACAGGGGCCGAGCCGGCGGTGCTTCTGCGGGATTATCTGGCCGAGCTCCTCATGCTCTTCGAACGCGACCATCGGATCGTGAGGGAACCGGTCGTCGCGGAGTTCGCTCCGGATCGCCTTGCGGTCGAGGCCCAGGCATTCAAATTGGACCAGGTGCGTTCGGTTTACCAGCATGAGGTGAAGGCGGTCACCTATCATGCCCTGGAGATCGCCGTCATCCCCGGCGGCTATCGGGCGACGATTATTGTGGATATCTGACCATGGGCGACGAATACACAGGACCGTTGGAGCGGGTCGACGCCTACCGCTGGCGGATCCCGAAGTCGTACAAGCCCGGCATGCGCGTGGACGGCATCATCTACGCCGACGACCGCTTGATCGAGCACATCAAGAGCGACAAATCGCCGGAGCAGGTGGCCAACGTGGCCACGCTCCCGGGCATCGTCACCGCGTCGCTGGCCATGCCGGATATTCACTGGGGCTACGGCTTCTGCATCGGCGGCGTGGCGGCGACAGACCCGGAGCAAGGCGGCGTGATCAGCCCCGGCGGCGTGGGATACGACATCAACTGCGGCGTGCGGCTGATTCGTACCAATATCACCTTGAAAGAGGCCCAGCCGCTGATGGAGAAGCTGGTTGATCGGCTCTTCGCGAACGTCCCCTGCGGCGTGGGCAAGGGCGGACGGATCAAGTTCAAGCGGGCCGAATTGATGAAGCTGATGGAAGAGGGCGTTCCATACGTCCTCAAACGCGGGCTCGGCTGGGACTCCGACCTTGCCGCGACAGAGGCCAATGGGTGCATCAAGAACGCCCGACCGGACTATGTCACCGATCATGCCTATGAGCGCGGCAACGACCAGTGCGGCACGCTGGGCAGCGGCAACCACTTCATGGAGGTGCAGGTCATCGATCACGTGGATGACGCCTCGACAGCCGCGGCGCTCGGTCTGCACGAAGGCAACATCACCGTCATGATCCATTCCGGCTCGCGCGGGCTGGGCTACCAGGTTTGCGAGGATGCCCTGAAGGAGCTTCGCGGCGTGCCGGAGAAGTACGGCATTTCGCTGCCGGACAAGCAGCTTGTCTGCGCGCCGGTGCGTTCGCCCGAGGGCGAGCGTTACCTCGGGGCCATGCGGGCGGCGGCGAATTTCGCATGGTGCAATCGGCAGATCATGACGCACCTGGCGCGGGAGACGCTCGCCGAGGTCTTCGACCGCCCCGCCGAGCAACTGGGTATGCACCTGGTCTACGACGTGGCCCACAATATCGCCAAGATGGAGCCATACGAGGTGGATGGCGAGCGGCGAATGCTGTGCGTACATCGCAAGGGCGCCACGCGGGCATTCCCGCCGGGTCACCCGGAACTGCCCCAGCAGTACCAGGCTGTCGGCCAGCCCGTGCTGGTGCCCGGCGACATGGGCCGGTTCAGCTACGTTCTCGTCGGCCGACCGGAGGCGATGGAGCAGACGTTTGGCAGTTGCTGTCACGGCGCCGGCCGTCAGATGTCGCGCGGCGCCGCGATCCGCGCCA
>DATKKX010000369.1:0-7965 GCA_035542775.1 Phycisphaerae bacterium
AGCCGGGGCAGTGAGCGGGCGACGGTCAGCGCTCGCTCGCTTCCGCGGTTTAGCAAGTGGATGCTGCGTCCATTCCCCTGAGAACCACTTTTGGCAGAGTAAGCACATCGGTGCTGCCCCGTTTGTTGGGACAGCGGCAGCGGGCCCTTACGGTGCTGGTTCAGCTTATTCCTCCCCTCCCGCGGGAATTTTTCACCGCTCAGCGGCCGCGCGAGGACGCGGGCCGCTGCCGGGCTAGGGCTGCGCCGCGCCAGAATGAATTGGCGATGAATTCGGCCAAGGATGATCTTGACGTGACGGTGACAAGACTCTATCATTCTGGCGGTCTAAGGTAATTTACGATTGGGCGTCGAGGAGCGCCGATGCCTGGCGTGCACTTCTTTTCGCGCTGCTTGCGGAGCAGCGGCGCCCGTGAACGTCGCACTCAACAGTGAAGTGCTTTAGAATCCGGGCTGTCTTCGGGTCAGCACCCAATCGCTCTGCGGCGGAGGGCATGTCAAGCGGATTGGGACATTCGGCGAAATCAGGGGGGAGAAGGGAGGTGAAAGCTGGTCGAGCGCCGCTTGTCGGCGGGTGTTTTCACTGAGTTTTCCAGAAGCTTCATTTCGGTTCACCAGCACCGTCAAAACGCATTTCTATTTGATGGCGGTTTTCTGGTTGGACATCCGAGCGGAGGAAGAGAACATGAATCGCTCAGTACTGATTGCGGTGTTGACGGCAGCCCTCGCTGCAACGTCAGCACAAGCTCAACCGTCGGTCAGGAACACGTACTGGAATTTCGACGTGGTGAACCACACGGGCACATGGGCCAATGACTTCCACGTCGAGGTGCAGGGCGTTGACCCCAATCAAGTCAGCGACTACTACACTCCAGGCGGCTGGACGGTCGCCGAGGGTGGTGGCTCCGGGTACACCGACGTGGATTGGGATGGCCCCGGTGCTTACGTTGCTGCAGGAGCGACCGAGCATTTTGGAATGGGGTTTCACGACAATGCGGTCGTGACCGGTACTACGATGAACTGGACACAAGACGGGGTCAGCATTGGAAGCACTGGTCCGGCCAGGTCCAAATGGACCATTTGGGAAGGCGGATCGTGGGATGTGGACAATACTGTGTGGAACGACTTTGGTTCCGCGATCTGGGTCAAGCGCCGAGTAAACACCTCGGGAATGATCATCAACCTCAACGACCTCCAGGTGGGAGACCCGTTGTGGATCACGGGGACATGGCTCGATACGACACCGATGAGGCTGCTCTCCGGCCAGTCCACGCCCACGCATACATGGGTCTGGCAGCTAGCCATACCGAGCTACGTGATGATGTACGAGATCTATGGTGACGTTGGGGGCCAGATCGGACAGCTCGAGGCCACATGGCTGACAGGGGCCGTTGTTCTGCCGGAACCGGCCACCGGTGTGATGCTTCTCGTTCTTGGCGGCCTGGCGCTGCTGCGGCGTCGGGATCACCAATGAGAGGCCAAGGCGAGGATAAGAAGTAACGTCGTCGTGTAGTTGCCGTGGAGGGCGCGGCCGGTGGATGGAATGAGCGCACCGGGGCAGCGATATTTTGCGCCCGGCCGTGCCCTCTAATCGAGCCAGTGCCTTCAGTTGTCTTCAGCTAAATAACGCCCGGCGCGTGGAGCAGGGCCCGGGTCATTGGGCGGGCGTTTCGCGGTGAGACAGCTGTGTCGAGGCTGGCCCTCGCTGGCCCTTCGGGCTGGTTCAGTGCCTGATGCAGCGTCCGTCCGTGAACTGCTTCCAGCCCCCTTTGAGCCCTTGATTTTCTTGAAGTCGCCCGGCAAAGAAGCGATATCACCCCCAGAAGGCAGAACGGGTCCAGGGTAGGACCGATATTGACGAAGGTGAGAATCCCTCCAGTCTTTTGCCGGAGGCTCGAGGCTCATCCGTTGGTGCGCTGCACGGGAAAGAGACCCGCCGGCCCTGCGCCCCGGAGACGCGAGTATGTTCAACCACGCGTTCACGTTGATTGAGCTCGTCATCGTTATCGTGATTCTCGGCCTGCTGGCCAGCGTGGCGATGCCCATGTACCTGGAGTATCGCACCGATGCGAACCGCTCCGCGGAGCAGTACGTTGTCGGGGCGGTGCGGACGGGGGTCTACAATCAGTATGCCAAGAACAAGATCTCGGGCGGGCCGACGTTCCCGACAAGCCTCGATTCCGCTTCGGCAAATTCCACGGCTTCATCGACGAATCCGTTCTTCTCGACAATCCTGGATAGCCCCGTGACCAGCGGCTGGAGCAAAGACGGCACGACCACCACGTACATCGGGCCCGCCGGCACCACGTACTACTACGATTCGAGCGCCGGCCGGTTCTCGACCACGAATCCGGGGACGGGGAGCCCGACCAGCTACCCGTAGCCCTGGTGCGGTTCGCGTCTGGGTGCGGCGTTGTCATGGGTGGCGGTTGAGCTGTTTCCCGGCGGCGCCCACGCGAGGACGCAGGCCGCTGCGCAGGTTGCGGCTTCATCACGCTGGGCCCCCGACGGTGACCGCTGCTCAGATCTGCCGCTCGGCGCTTGACTGAGCTTGCCTTCATAGCACAATGTGCGCTATATCAACTCGTGCCTGCGGCACTTCACGGGTGCCTGGCCGGCTGCAATCGGGCTGCTTTTCGGCTGAATCGAGCGGGAGGTTCACATGAACGGGAATCAGCGTCGGATGACCATTTCGCCGCTTTGGCTTCAAGTGGCGGTGTTGACCTTTGTGATCGGCTTTACGGTCCTTATCTATCTGGCCTTTTCGATCAGGCAAGGGCACCCGCCGATCCCGGAACGGGTGGTCGCCGAGGATGGGACCGAGCTGTTCACCGGCGACGATGTGATGGCGGGGCAGCACCTGTTTCAGAAGTATGGCCTGATGCAGTTCGGCACGATCTTCGGGCACGGGGCCTATCTCGGGCCGGATTTCACCGCCCAGTATCTGCACCGCGCGGCCCTGGCCATGACCGAGTTCTATGAGAAACAGGGCCTGACGCCCGTGGAGGCCAGGGCTCGTGTGGAGCAGGAGTGCAAGAACAATCGCTATCACGCGGGCAGCGGCAGGCTTGTCTATACATCGGGCCAGGTTCAGGCCTTCATGCAGGCGATCGAGTTCTACCGCTCGTGGTTCGGCGACCCGGCCACGCAGACCGGCTTGAGGCGGCCGTTCATCAGTGATCCGGAGGAGGTCTTCCGCATTACGGCATTCTTCTCCTGGGCCAGCTGGGTGACAGCGGCCACGCGGCCCGGCAAGGACTATTCGTACACCAACAACTGGCCGCCGGAGCCGCTGGCGGGGAACCGGCCGACGGCGCAGGCGTTCTTGTGGAGCGTGCTGAGCATCGTCGCGCTATTGGGCGGCGTGGGGATCGTGCTGTTTCTGTTCGGGAAGTACGACTGGCTGGGTTGGCAGCATACGCAGAAGGAGGAGCCTGGACACCTGCTGGAGTTCAAGCCGCCGGACCAGGTACGTCTGACGCCGTCGCAACGGGCGACGGCGTGGTATTTCCTGGTGGTGGCGGGATTGTTCTTGTTGCAGGGCCTGCTGGGCGGGGCCAACGCCCACTACCACGTCGAGCCGGAGGGTTTTTACGGCGTCAATCTCTCGCAGTGGTTTCCGTACAACCTGACGCGGATGTGGCACGTGCAGTTGGCGCTGTTCTTCGTGGCGACGAGCTTTCTGGCGATGGGCATCTTCATCGCCCCGATGATCGCGCGGCGCGAGCCGAAGCACCAGGACAAGCTGGCCATCGCACTGTTCGGGGCGGTGGTGATCGTGGTGATCGGGAGCCTGCTGGGCGAGGCCGGGAGCGTTCAGGATGTGATCCGGCGGAGCGGGCCGTGGTTCTGGATCGGGGCCCAGGGATGGGAGTATCTCGATCTGGGGCGGCTGTGGCAGTTTCTGCTGACCGTGGGGATGGTCATCTGGGTGGTGATTCTGGTGCGGGGGCTGTGGCGGCGATTGCCGGGGGAGCATCCGGGGAACATGCCGTGGCTGTTTCTGTATAGCGCTCTATCCATTCCCGTCTTTTATTCCGCGGGGATGGTTTTTGGGAAGAACGCGAACTTCGCGGAGGTGGATTTCTGGCGGTTCTGGGTGGTTCACCTGTGGGTGGAGGATTTCCTGGAGTTGTTCACCACGATCATGGTGGCGTACATCTTCGTGCTGCTGGGGGTGGTGCGTCCGGCGACCGCGACGCGGGTGATCTATCTCGACATCATTCTGTACTCAGTGGGCGGGGTGATCGGCACGATGCATCATTTGTACTTCAGCGGGGCGCCGGCGCAACACATGGCGCTGGGGGCGTTCTTCTCGGCGATGGAGGTCATCCCGCTGGTCCTGCTGACTTATGAGGCATGGCGGTTCATGCAGCTGGGCGGCGAGCGGACGGACATCAGCCTCGGCGATGCACCCAGCAGGGCGTTTCCGCACAAGTGGGCGGTGATGTTCCTGATCGCGGTGGGGTTCTGGAATTTCCTGGGGGCGGGCGTGTTCGGGTTCCTGATCAACCTGCCGATCGTGAGCTACTACGAGATCGGGACGCAGTTCACGGCCAATCATGCTCACGCCGCGCTGATGGGCGTGTACGGCATGCTGGCCCTGGGATTCTTCATGTTCGTGGCCCGGTATTTCATCCCGCCTGGCCGGCGGAGCGATCGGGCGATGCAGATTTCGTTCTGGAGCCTGAACATCGGGCTGGGGCTGATGGTGTTCGTCAACCTGGTGCCGATGGGCATCATTCAACTGCTGGACAGCTTCTCGGTCGGCTATTGGCATGCACGGGAGCTGGAGTTTTTCCTGCGTCCGTCGGTTCGGGCGATTGAGTGGCTGCGGATGCCGGGGGATCTGCTGTTCATCGTGGGGGGGATATTGCCGGTGGTATATCTGGCGGTTCGGATGTTCCGCGAGCGCAAGCGCTACGGCGAGCTTCCGCCGGAGACGAGGACGGAGACGCTCACGGAGGTGCGGTGAGGGGGAAAGCTCACGCGGAGGCGCAGAGGCAAGGAGGACTGAAGGATAAGGGGTGAAATAATCGCCGGCTGAGGCGCGGTCGGCGGACGACTATTATGCCTCATTTTCTCACGGGCTTGCTCGTGCCCATTGCGAAGCGATTGAATGGGCGGGGTTATTCATCGGATGGCTGAGGCGGCGGCTCGTTACCGATCGGCGAAGGCAGGGGGTCGGCGGTGATTGGCGGGGCGGGGGGGATCCAGTGTCGACCATCGGAAGCCAGCAGGGCATCGGCAGCTTCGGGGCCCCAGGTTCCGGCGGGGTAGTTGGGAAAGTCGGGCGCGGGGAGCGTCGACCAGCCGTCGAGGATGGGCTGCACGACCGACCAGGCGGCGGCGACCTGGTCTTCACGCATGAACAGGGTGGCGTCGCCGAGCATCACGTCGAGGAGAAGAGTTTCGTAGGCCTGTGGCGGCGCGGAGCGGAAGAACTCGCTGTACGAGAAGTGCATGTCGACAGGGGAGAGGTGCAGGGCAGCACCGGGCGTCTTGGTCTGGAAGCGGAGGCGGATAGTCTCCTCCGGGGCGATGCGGATGATCAGGCGGTTGGGCTGGAAGGACTCCCCGGCGGCGGCGGGAAACGAGCGGTGCGGCACCGGTCGGAACTGGATGCACGCCTCGGAGACGCGCTGGGGGAGGCGCTTGCCGGTCCGGAGGTAAAAGGGCACGTCCTGCCAGCGCCAGTTGTCGACGAAGAGCTTGAGGGCGATGAAGGTTTCGGTGGGTGACGCGGGGCTCACGTTAGGCTCGCGGCGGTAGGCGGGGACGGCGCGGCCTTGGATGAGGCCGGCGTCGTACTGGCCGCGGACGGCGAACTGGGTGACCTGATCGGGCGGGATCGGCCGGATGGCGTGGAGGACGTCGGTTTTCTTGTTGCGGATCTCGTCGGCGGCGAAAGAGACGGGCGCCTCCATGGCCAAGTGACAGAGAATCTGCAGCAGGTGGTTCTGCACCATGTCACGCAGGGCGCCGGCCTCCTCGTAGTATGCGCCGCGATGCTCAACGCCCAGCTGCTCGGCGACGGTGATCTGCACGTGGTCGATGTAGCGTTGGTTCCAGATAGGCTCGAATAGGCTGTTGGCGAAGCGAAACGCGAGGATGTTCTGGACGGTTTCCTTGCCGAGGTAGTGATCGATGCGATAGATCTGGGACTCCGCCAGCACGCGGGCGAGGACGCGGTTCAGCTCGGTTGCCGAGGCGAGGTCATGGCCGAAGGGTTTTTCGACCACCAGGCGCGTGCGGGTGGGGTGAGCCGTGAGCTGGGCGGCCGCGAGGCGCTCCGGTATGACGCCGATCATGGCGGGCGGTGTGGCCAGATAGTAGATGTGACTGGGCTCACCGGCCCAGTTCTTTTCCAAACCGGCCAGGTTCGCGGCCAGGCGGGTATACGAGTCGGCGGCGACGAAGTCCACCTGTAGGTAGCTCACGCGCCGGGCAAAGGCATCCCAGTCAGCAGAGGTCGGCGGTCGGCGGGAGAACCGGGTCGCGCCGTCGCGGAGCTGGGTGCGAAAGGCGTCGTCGCCCAGAGGCTTGCGGTCAAGGCCAACGATGGCGAACTGCTCCGGCAGCCAGTGGTCGAGGTAGAGGTTGTACAGGGCCGGCACCAGCTTGCGGCGGGTGAGATCGCCGGCGGCGCCGAAGATGACCAGCGCGGTCGGGTCGATTCGAATGCGCGGTTCCATGAGATTACCCCTTGGTTGCCGAGGCGGCATCAGCCGATCGCGCCGCGCAGGGTTTCTCGCGGCCGGTGCTTGCCCTTGCGGATCAGCTCGCGGGCCTGTTCCACCTTCTCCCATACATTGCACAGCATCACGCCGCGGACGCGATCGTCGCGCAGGTAGTAGATGACGCCGGTGCGATTCTCCTCCTGCCAGTCGGCGTAGGTCTGGAGCGACGCGCTAACGTCGCCGACCGCTTCGTAGCCGAACTCGAACAGATCGGAGAAGAAGAAAGGCATGTAGGTGTACTGCTCGCGCGAGCCGGCCATGTTGTGCCCGGCGCATTTGCCCTGGTTGAGGGCGTTGTCCCAGTGTTCGACGCGGGTGGTCTGTCCGAGGACGGCGTATGGGAAGCAGGCGTTATCGCCGGCGGCGTAGATATCCGGGTCGGAGGTTTGCAGGTACTCGCTCACGACGATGCCGTCAGCGGTCTGGAGGCCTGCGGTGACGGCGAGATTCATCGACGGGGCGATGCCGATGCCAACGACCACCAGATGGGATTCGACCGACTGCCCGCTGCGCAGGCGGGTGGAGTATTTGCCGTTTTTCCTTGAGATCTCGACCGGCTGGCTTTCTGTCAGAAAGGTGATGCCGCGTCGGGTGTAGTCCGCCTGGATGGCCTGAGCGAGGGAGGTCGGGAAGACGCGATGGCACATCCGCGCCGCCGGGAACACCATGGTGACGTTGACCTCGTTGGCGGAGAGGGCGGCGGCCATTTCCGAACCGATGAAGCCTCCGCCGATGACGACCGCCGAGCGTCCCTTGACGGCGGCCTCGCGCAGCCCGCGATAGTCGCCGAGTGTGCGGAAGTAGCACACGTCCGGGAGGGTGCCGCCGGGGATGGAGAGGGTCCGCGGTGTTCCGCCGGTGGCGAGGAGGAGCTTTTCATAGGAGTAGCCCTGGCCGCGGGCGTCGATGATCAGCTTTTCGCGAGGGTCGAGGGCGACGATGCGTTTGCCGAGTGCCAATTCGATGCCGGTGGTTTCGTAGTGTTTCTGGTCGTGCAGGAAGATTTCGGCGACTTGTTTGCGCCCGAACCAGAGTTGCTTGGAGAGCGGCGGGCGGTCATAGGGCAGATGCTCTTCACTGCCGATCAACAGCACCGAGCCTTGTGGGTCGCGCTCCCGAATGGCGCCGGCGGCGGAATCACCCGCCAGCCCCGCGCCGATGATGATGTACTTGAATCGTTTGGTGGCCATGGCTCACGTCTCCGACATATCTGCGAGTCCGGCTCG
>DATKKX010000370.1:0-4953 GCA_035542775.1 Phycisphaerae bacterium
GCGCGGCGACACGACGAGATTGGCGATCTGGCGCGCGCCTTTGAACGGGTCAGCATCAGTTTACGAACGAGCGTTGATCGGACGATTCCCCCTCCGGAAAACTAACAACATGGCCTGGCGGATTCCGATTGAAACCGTGGAGAGCGCGCCTCTCGAGACCCAGCAGGCCACGGTGCGTCTGTTGCTGGTGGTTCTCGGCTTCGGGGTGATGCTGAGCCTGATGGCGGTGGGCAACGGCATCGACTCCAGTCGCTTCTTGCTGCTCTGGACCGCCTATGCCACCTTCGCGTATCTGTGGCTGATCCTGGTGACGGGTTCACCGGGAGGACATCCTGCCCGACATTTACTGAGCCTACTCGCTGACATTAGCATTATTTCGGCCTTGTTGCAGGCCGCGCCTCCCTTCCTGGGGCCGCTTTATATCGCCTACCTGGGTGTAGCGATCGATTATGAACTGCGGTATGGGGCCGCCTATGGGATCATGGCCATGGGGATGGCGGCGTCCGCGTTTGGCATGGTGATCGTCATGACACCCTTTTGGGAAACGGGGAGGCTGTTTGCGCTGGGGCTTTTACTGGGCCTGGTGCTGCTCCCACTCTATATCTCCGCCCAGCTAGCCCGGATCAGAGCCCGCAAATCCGCCCTCGATCGGGCCAACCAGATCCGGACGGAGTTCATGGCCAACATGAGTCATGGCTTGCGTACGCCCGTCAACACGATCGTCGGCTTGAGCTCGCTCCTGCAGAATGTGGAGGTGACCGGAGAAAACCGACACTATCTGGAAACGCTCCGGCGGGCGGCCAAAGAACTCGAAAAGGAAGCCGATCAGGCGCTGAACTGGTTTCGCTTGGAAGCCGGCAGCGTGGCGTTATTCAACGAATCGTTCGACCTCTACAAAGTGATGACCGAGTGTGTGCACCTCCTGCGTCCCCAGGCGGACGCCAAGGGGCTGCCACTCCGCCTCCGCATCGACCCTCAGGTGCCGTACGCTGTCGAGGGCGATTCCCATCGGCTCGGCCAGATCCTCATGAATCTGATCAGTAATGCGATCAAATTTACTCACCAGGGTTTCGTTGAGATCCGGTTGACCGTCCTGGAGCATCGCGCGGACCAGGCGACCGTGTGCGTGGTGGTCAAAGATACGGGGATTGGGATCCCGGAGGCACGCAAACGCTGGATTCTGGAACCCTATTATCAGGCGGAGGCAACGACGGAACGGGACTACGGGGGCAGTGGACTGGGCACGGCCATTGCCCGTAAAACCGCAGAAGCCATGGGTGGCGAACTGTGGTTTCAAAGCGTTCAAGATCAGGGGACAATCTTCTGGGTAAAGCTGCCCTTCCGGGTGCTGAGCGCGCCGGACCCTCATCCACGCGTTCAACCGCTCGCGGTGCTGGCGATCACGCCGGATCGCCGGCAAGACTGGTTGACGCCGTTACGCGGTTGGGTGGATCGGCTGGAGATCGCGGCGACGTGGCCCCCGCCACGGGCGGACTACGATCTGATCTTTCTGGAAGCGTCCGTGAGCGTTCACTCGGCCTGGCGCCCCTGGGAAACGGTGGCGAGAGCCGGCGCGATACCGGTTTATGTCGTGGTCACCAACGACGCCGATCCGCTCGACCCCGTCGATACGGACATCACGATCCACTACCCACAGGATAAAGCGGCCCTCTATCGTGCCCTCCATGCCCGAGCGCTCTGGAAACAGGGGTGCGACACCCCGATGGCTAACACGGTTCCCCGGCCGGCCCGTACCGCCCGGATCTTGGTCGCCGAGGACCATCCACCGCATCAACTCATCCTCCGCCGGCTGCTGGAACAGGCGGGTTACCAGGTGACCGTGGTGGGAACCGGGATCGACGCCCTGGAGGCCCTCCGCACCGCCCCCTATGACCTCGCTCTTTTCGATGCCCAAATGCCCCGCCTGGGCGGCTTGGAAGCCTTACGCCGCTACCGGGCGGAGGCACATCCAGCGAGCGTCCCGGTGATTGCCATTTCCGCGGATATCGCCCCGGAATCCGCCCGCGGTTTTCAGGAAGCAGGCGCGGCCCATTACCTGACCAAGCCGATTAAACCCGACATGTTGCTCTGGCTGGTTTCCCATACGCTCGACCAAACCGCCACGGCCGGTGACGCCCACCCGAACCCAACGCTGGAAAATTCCACCGCCAGCCGCCATGCCGAGCCCCCCGCGGTGCTGGATCAGGCCTATCTGGCCGACCTCAAGGCGCACCAAAAGCCCGACTTCATGACGGCACTGATCACCAGCGTTCGGCGCACCAGCGCTCAGGCGCTGACGGAGCTGGAACACGCCAGCGCCAACCGGGATCAAGCCGCCTGCCGGCGTGCCCTCCATGCCCTGGCCAATGCCGCCGCGGCTGTCGGGGCGGCGGCCCTATACCAGCTCTGCCAGGAAACCACACGCGCGATGGATCACGATGGGCTTTCACCGGACGACAGCGGTTGGCTGCAACCGATCCAGCACGCCCATGACGCCGTGTGCACCGCCTTGGAACAGGACGCCGGCCCCGGCTAGCCGCTCGTCCCGTCGAGGCGGGTCGGTTGCCTTGCGGGTGCCGGCTTCCCGAACCCCCTGGGATTCAGGCGTGCCCTCTGAGGCGGTTAATCAGGTCGAAAGCGCCCACGATCTCGGCGGCCAGGTCCGCTGCCCGACGCCGCTGCGCCGAGGCCCGGGCGCACATCATCCGCCGGGCGGCCTCTTCCGTCAGGCCAAAATGCGCCATCAGCAGACCGATCGCCTTGGACGTGACCTGGGTTTCCTGGATACCCCGGCGCAGATGCTGGGTTTCCCGGCCTCTGGCCAGCGCGGCACGAACCTGAGTTCGGAGATCAATCTCCCGCACCGGCTTCACGATATAACCTAAGGCGCCGCGCTCAATACAGGTTTTGATGCTCTGGTCTTGCTGATCCACGGTAATCACCAGAAAGGGCATCCAGCCCTGAAAGTGTTCGGCCAGTTCGATCCCCGGCATGCCGGGCAGATACAGATCGAGCAAGACCAGATCCGGCAGGCTTTCCTGGGCGAGCAGCAGTGCCGTCACCCCGTCGGTGGCTTCCAAGAGGTCATACCCCTCGTCGTGCAGAACCGCCCGTAACGTGAGCCGCATGGGCTCACTGTCTTCAGCGATCAGTATTTTTGCCGATCCGCTTGCCATGAACCCCCCTTGACTTCGCTTTACCGAATCGTTTATGGTGTAAAGGTCAGGAAACCTCAGGTTTCGTGGCTCCCCCACCCTAAAAACTGGCTGGAGGGAAGGAAGGGCTTCGGTCCCGGCCTCACCATAAAGCGGTGACGCCTTCGCAAGTCATTGCCAAGGTCCCACGCCTCAGCAGAGGCGTTGATGTCGCGTGTTTACCGCTGGTTCCCGAGGTGAGGCTATGTTTTCACCATTCCTGCCACCCGGCGCCACGCCCGTTACGGCGTTAGGCCGCCTTTCTTGGCCACTATCCCAGCCGGCCAGACGCTTACTCCTCCGTGGACGGCGGCGCGGACTCGCGCCCAAAGGTTTTAACAATGGCACGCACCAGCTCACGTTGCAGCGTCGCCTCATCGTGTATCTGCTCAAAATCGATCCCTTCCCTAGCCTGGTAGAACACAGTCGCGGCAACCGCTATCAGCCGACTTCGTGGTACATCAAACCGGGTGCGCCATTTTATCAAGTTTCCGACCTCATCGAGTTCAAACAGGGTCCCACGGGGAACCGAGAAAGAGGTGCGCACGACGCGCTCTTGATCTTTTATCTTCGACATGTTACTAATTACTCGTTTACTCGATTACTCACTTACTCGTTTATTCATCAGGATAGGTAACATCAGTACCGTCTGCCTTTTGTAACACAAATGCGGGTAAAGCAGGTGAAGAAAATGGGTCTTACGCCACTGCGGCCGTCTGTCCTCCTGGCAGGGTTTCTCCTCGGCGGGCTGGCGCTGGTGACTATCACCGGCTGGCGGCTCAACCTCAGTCCTTCCATGCCGGTGGGGATTTGGCGGGTCGTGACGCCGTCCCCAGCCGGCTATCAGCGGGGCGAGGCGGTCACGGTCTGTCCGCCAGTGGCGGTGCCGTTTCTGTCGCAAAGTTGCTGTCCCGCTGGGAGGCAACGCCTGCTGAAGCAACTGGTGGCCCTGCCGGGCGACGTCGTCACCGTCACCCCCGCCGGGGTCCGTGTCAACGGCGGTCCGCTGCTGCCGCACAGCGCCCCGCTCGCACTGACCCGTGCAGGACAACCCCTGCCACAACACCTAGGGACCTGGCGACTCACGGGCTACTGGCTGTATGGCACGGGCAGCCCGCGCAGTTTCGATAGCCGGTATTTCGGTGAAGTGCCGGCCGCCTGTCTGCAAGGGCTGGCCAGGCCGGTCTGGGTGAGTGAGTCATGACAGCTTTACTGGGTTCTCAGGGGCGCTCTTATGACGGTGATTGAGGTCGGGACGGAATTGCAACGCCGCCAAACGGAGAAGCTGCGCCGGGAACTGGGGCCGGTCGTCATGCAGCAGCTCCACGATCCCCGGGTCGTGGAAGTGATGCTCAATCCGGATGGCAAGGTCTGGATCGATCTGCTGGGCGAGGGCTTGCGGGATACGGGCGAAACCCTGTCGCCGGCCCAGGTGGAAAACCTGCTCGGCACCGTGGCGGCCCTGCTCGGCACGGTGATTACCCCGGCGCGGCCCCTGCTGGAAGGCGAGCTCCCGCTGGACGGCAGCCGCTTTCAAGGCGTGCTGCCACCGGTGGTTGCCCAGCCGGTGTTTGCCATCCGTAAGCGCGCGGTGCAGGTGTTCACCTTGGACGATTATGTCACCGGCGGTCTGCTGACCGAGACCCACGCGGAGGCGATCCGCCATGCCGTCGCCCAGCGCCGCAATCTACTGATTGTCGGCGGCACGTCCAGCGGTAAAACGACCCTGGCGAATGCGATCCTGGCCGTGATCGCCGCG
>DATKKX010000371.1:0-3409 GCA_035542775.1 Phycisphaerae bacterium
GAGGCAGCGGATCCGGCGAATCCTTTGCTTCCTCCGGATCGACATTACTTGATGGAGCCTTTCAAGCATCTCGACGCTCCGGGGAGCTTCTATCTGAACACCATGGCAGTAATCCCGGAATATCGCGGCCACGGCGTTGGAGCAAAGTTGCTGTCCTTTGCGCGCTCACATGCCCAGGAGAGCGGCCTCCGTGAACTTAGCCTCCTCGTTTTCGAACAAAATACCCGGGCCGCCGCACTGTACAATCGATTTGGCTTCAAGGTAGTAAAGCGCCGCCCGGCCATTGCTCACGAACTGATGCGTTATTCCTCCGGTAACATCCTGCTTATGACTTGCCCAGTCTAAGCCTCGGTCGGTTGGTCTGCTCCTGGCACTTCTGCGACCTCGCTGACCAATCGCCAAGGCTTCTCCTTTTGGGCTGATTGCCGACGGCCCCGGCATCATGACCGTAGAGGCGACTTTGACCCATAGCCGACTTGGCAGGTAGAGCAAAATCGGATCGGCTTCGATCAAGCTGATCCGTGAATCTTGCTCTAATTCAAATAACGAGAGACTGATTCACGCATCAAGCCAGTTCGGCTTGATGCGATCAGGCTCTGGTCGACCCAACCTTCGAAGAATGTGTCGGAATTGGTCAATGCGAAGGATGCTTCGGACTTGAAAAGGAAAGAGCGATAAGCCCGCTAAGGCAGAACGAAGCCGTTGGGCAAGGCAATCCAAATGACGGTCTGTCCCTCCGCGGAATGGCGTGAGATGTGGCCCTTTCCTTGGGTGTCCTCCACCAGCACAAAACTGCCAGCAGAAACCTATCGCACCTCTCCGTCGCTGGTCTCGTACTCGACAGAGCCATCAAGCCTCACTGTGAGCATCCGCTCCGGCACCGAATGCCAACCGACATCACGCATACCTGCCGGGATGCGGGTGAGGCTGATATAGGATGCCGGATAGCGAGCCGAAAGCTCAAACGGCGCTACGTCGGGGAAAACCTGTGTCGCCGTTGTCGGGATTTCCACCCCATCAAGATGGGACTCGCCATCCGACGTGGCGTAAATGCGCAGGCACCTCATCGCGGCCTCTCTGGGGAATCGTCACAAGGGTCGGCCTTTCGACCCAGCCAGCAGACCCATGTAGAACGCAATAACGGATGCGCCGTTCAGCGCCGTGATCTCGCCCACGTCATAGGCGGGAGCCACTTCCACCATATCCATGCCGATAAAGTCGATTCCGCCGAGCCGGGTCAGAATGGCGCGGGCCTGCCACGCCAGCAGTCCGCCGGTCTCGGGTGTGCCGGTGCCGGGCGCGCATGACGGGTCGAGGCAGTCGATATCAAAGGTCAGATAGGTCTTGCCCTTGCCCACCACGTCGCGAATGCGAGCAGCGATCGCCACCGGATCGCCCATATGCACGTTCTCGGCGGTGATGATCGTAACGCCCTGGTCCAGCGTCCATTGCCAGACATCGGGCTCGACGCGGCAGCGAATGCCGATCTGCACCATGCGTTTGGGATCAACCAGCCCTTCCCTGATGGCAATTCGGAAATTGGTCCCATGGGTCACGGCAACCTTGTAATTTTCGGCCCAAGTGTCGACGTGGGCGTCGAAATGCACCAATCCCAAGGGCCCGCCGTGCTTCTTGGCTGCAGCTCGCAGCAGCGGAAGGGTCACCAGATGGTCGCCGCCCACGGCAATCAAGTGATCGTGTTCCAATGCCTGCTGCTCGATCAGGGCCAGCGATTCATCCAGTTTGCCCATCAGAACGCTGAAGTTTCCGACATCGGCGAAGTCCAGGGCATAAAGATCGGGCCACAAATCCGGATAGGTGCCTCCGGTCATGCGGCTTGCGCGCCTGACCGCGGCAGGGCCATCGCGTGCGCCGGCCCGGTTGGTCGTCGCGATATCGAGCGGGACGCCGGCGATGGATATCGCTGCTTGCACCGACTTTGCCGTGGCGAAGAACGTCTCGCGTGCGGCAAAAGTCGGCAAGGGGCGGTCGTGTCGCTTTGCAATCTCCTTGTTCCGGTCGGCGGGGCTCATCAGATCTCCCTGTCCAAACAGTTCGTCGGCGAGGCTAGCACGGCTACCCGCAAGGGAATATTTCAATCAACGAGGAACCGCAATCATGGCCGGACAAGCCGATTTGATCAGGTTCGGACCTGGCATACTTCCGAACCGCTGACCGCGGCGTCTGATGGCCGCCTTGGGCTCCAGACCGGGACCTGGAAAGCAGTGGCGCCCTTGCGTTTATGAATCCGCGCTAGTCCGCCTCGTCGAGAGCGGCCAAGGCATCGGTCAACTCGCGGCGCTGTCCCTCGGCCAGCTCGCGCAGAGGCGGACGGACGATGCGCCAGGCCTCGCGCCCGAAGCGGTTGGCGGTCGCCGCTTTCAGGCCCGGGATCAGCGGATATTTCTCGAAGGCCGCGCGCACGCGACCGACACGCTCGTTGAGCCGCTCCCGCGCCTCTCCATCCGGCGTGTCGATCAGCTTGCGGATGCGGCCCGCCTGGAAGTTGGCCGTCGCGCTGATGCAGCCGGCGCCGCCCGCGCGCAAGCCCGCCAGCAGGAAGCTCTCTGAACCCGGGAAGATGGCGAGGTCCGGGAATTCGCGCAGCAAGCGCTCCGTGTTCTCCCAATTCCCGGAACTGTCCTTGAGGCCGGCGATGACGGGCCCGTAGGCGGCGAGGAGGCGCGCGACGATGGCCGGCGTGATCGCGACGCCGGACATCTGCGGGATGTGGTAGAGGTAGAGCCGCAAGCCGCCCTTCCCCACCCGCTCGATGACCTCGGCGTAATAGGCGAAGACGCCGTCCTCGGAGACGTTCTTGTAGTAGAAGGGCGGCAACACCAGCACGCCGCCGGCACCAGCCGAGATGGCGGCCTTGGTCAGTTGCACAGCTTCGGGGACGCTGCAGGCGCCGGTGCCCGGCATCAGCGTCCTGGCCGGGATCTTGTTGTCGATCAGCATCTCCAGGAGCGACATCCGTTCCGCCAGCGACAGCGAATTGGCCTCGCTGGTCGTGCCGAAGACGGCGAGGCCGTTGGCGCCCTGGTCCAAGAGCCAGCGGCAGAAATCGAGGAACGCCGCCTCGTCCACGCTGCCGTCTGCCTTGAAGGGCGTCAGCGCCGGCACGAGAACGCCGCCGAAGGGCCGTCGCTCGGTAACGCTGCTGCCGAATGCCGTGCCGATCGTCGTCATCTGGTCTCCTCAATTCGGAGCGCGAAAGCGAACGCTTATCTCGTTGCCCCAGGGAACACAATAGGTAGGCCTGCCGAGCAAGGGTCTTGCGACGTGATCTGGCGGCTCGTGGACGACCGTCTTCTCGCATGCCGAGTGCGGTCTTTCGCCATGTCGGTGTAATGCACCGCTCTCGGCTTTCCTTCGCGTCGTTTCTCGCTCTTGGAGGATGTCACGA
>DATKKX010000372.1:0-3962 GCA_035542775.1 Phycisphaerae bacterium
AGCGTGGTCAGCAAGGGCGCAATATCGAGCAGCCGATCGGCGAGCCGATAGGCGAACGATCGCTGGCCGGGCAAAAAAAAGGCCCGCCCGGTGTGCTGCCCCTGCAGGCAAGCCTGCAAGTCACCCGGGGCCTCTTCAGCCCTGGGGAGTAACGCCTCCATTTTCCTCCGTTCCTCCAGGTTCCGCCGGCGGGACATCCAGCAGCAGCGTGACCGGACCGTCGTTGATGGACTGGACGAGCATGTTTTCCTGAAAACGTCCGGCAGCAATTGATAGCGCCGTACCACGAAGTCTGTCAACGAAATTCTCGAACAACTCGCGCGCCCGCTCGGCTGGGGCGGAATGATCGAAACTGGGCCGTCGTCCCCGCCGCGCGTCGCCAT
The DNA here is from genome assembly GCA_035542775.1 of Phycisphaerae bacterium. GTDB lineage: Bacteria > Planctomycetota > Phycisphaerae > UBA1845 > UTPLA1 > DATKKX01. The sequence goes on from DATKKX010000372.1 coordinate 384, forward strand.
AGAGCGTGAATGCCGAGACGACCAGGATGGCGCCGCCGCTGTCTGCGACCGAGCGGTTCAGCTTGCCCGCCTCATCGTCGAAGATGCGCAGGACGGGGATCTTCTCTGCAACAGCCGCGAGTTCCCGCGAGCCATCCGCGCGATGAAACCCGACGTAAACCAAGAGCCCCGGGCCGATCGCCGCCACGGTCTCTCCCGCGACGGTGACGTGCGCTGCTGTCACCCGCTGGACGAAGGCGCGCATTCGAGACAATCCTCAAGGCAGGGAGAGCGACATGGCGGGCGTTAAATGGTCGCGGGGCCGATGCGCAGCGATTGCCCGGGCTTGAGGCTGGCATTCCGCTTGAGGCGGTTCCATTGACGAAGGTCCTCAGGCGAAACCCGGTGGGCCTGCGCGATCGTCGTCAAGTTGTCGCCGCGCTTCACGCGGTACGTGCGGTAGCCCTGGGCGGACGTGGATGTGCCGCGGGCCGGTTTCTGCTGGGCAACGGACGGGCGCGCCTCCGACGCAGTGACCTTGAGGACCTGGCCGGGTCGGACGGCGGACGCATTCAGCGCGTTCCAGCGCACCAGGTCATCCGGCTTGACCGCATAGCGCCGTGCAATGGCGGTCAGCGTTTCGCCTTTCTTCACGGTATGCGACGCGGCCGCCTTCCGCGGCTGCGGAGCGTCAGCGGGGGTTTCGGCGACGTCGATGCCGGGAACCGGCCGGCCTACCGCCGGAACCCAAATCGTTCCACCCGGCTTCAGCGCCTGCTTACCGGAGAGGCCGTTCATGTCGAGCAGCGCCTGAACAGTGACACCGTAGCGCTTAGCCACCACCGCAGACGTCTCGCCTTTCCGGACTCGATGCGCGGTCCAGCCGACGCGTTCGCTTGCCGGAATCTGCGCCAACTCCTCCAAAAAATCTGCCCTAATGCCGGTCGGAATCCGGAGGGCATAGGGCGTGGCGCCGGGCGGGGTGCTCCAGCGGATCAACTCGGGATTCAGCTCCCGGAGCTGCTCCGGAGATGTCCTGGCGGCTCGCGACAGCGTCTGGAAGCTAGCAGGCTGTTCAAGGGCGACCGTCTCGACCGCCCACGGCTGTTCGTCAGGTGGGGAAAACCCGTACCGCTCCGGTTCTCTCGAAATGATCGTCATCGCCATGAACGCCGGGACGAACAGTTGCGTCTCTTTGGGCAGCCGGAGCTTCCAGAAGTCGCGGGTGTGCTGGCGCTCGATCGCCCGCTGGACTGCGCCCTCGCCGACGTTGTAGGCGGCCAGGGCCAGCGGCCAGGAATCGAACATGCGGTAGAGCGATTTGAGGTAAGACGCGGCGGCGCGTGAGGATTTCTCTGGATCTCGTCGCTCGTCAACCCACCAAGACACCTGCAAGCCGTGGAGCCGTGCCGTGGAGGCCATGAATTGCCAGATGCCGGCCGCTTTGGCGCGCGAGTTCGCCCACGGATTGACGGCGCTTTCAATGAAGGCGAGATTCAAGAGCTCTTCAGGCAGGCCCCGCTCCTGGAAGGCCGGCCGCATGAGGGGCAGATACCGGCTGGCGCGCTCGAAGGCGCGGCTGATCACGCCCCACTTGCGGGTCTGGAAGTACTCCACGAAGGCCTTGACCTCGGCATTGAACACGATCGGCAAGGCGTACTTCTGGGTATGAGGTTCGGGGACAGGCACAACGCCCTTTGGCTTGCCGATCGCTTTGAGATCCTCTGGGTCGAGGAGCGCCGCGGCATCCTGGGTCGGCTCATAGGGATCGAGGGTGGCGGCCGGCATGGCGACGTCCCGCTCCGGTGCGGTCAAGCGGGCCAGCCAATCCACCGTGGGCATCGGGCGCACGCCGCCGATTCCGAGCGTCCGCGACGAACGCGGGCGGACCAGCGTGCCGTCCAAAAGCGTATCGAGGGCAGCCTCGAACTCCGAGTCGGCCTGACCGGTGTTCCCGCTGCGCATGGCCTGGAGGCCTCGCTCGTAATACGAGTCGGCCCGTTGCACGGTGGTCAGTAGGGAAGCGGTGGCGGGGTCGGGTGCCGCCGCCGGATTCTTGCGGGACAACGCAGGTTGCCGGGATTCGGCGGCTACCGCCGGATCGCCGGGCAACGCCCTTGGGGTACCTTTGTCGGCAGAGGCAACGCCGAAGGCAGACATCCGCTGCGTGATGCCGCAGGCCGCCTGGCTGAGGATTAGCAGGCCGAGAAGTCCGGACCGGAATAGCCGGTGGTGCCGGAATCGCATTCAGGGCTCCATCCTGCCACACATTCGGCCGGAAGGATGTGGTTTCAGGAAGCTCGGGCCCGTCCCGGCACCCGATTGTTACGGCATTCTTACCGAAGGCTCGCCCGATTGTCAAGCAACTCGAGTGGATGGGCTACTTGCGAAGACAATGGGCCGGGGTCAGGCCGTGGAATCGGCCAGCCAGGCGAGATACCGCTCGGCGCCGGCGACGATGGGGAGCGCGACGATTTGGGGGGTGTCGTACGGGTGCAGGATCGCCACGCGGGCGGCCAGACGCCTGAACTGCCGATGGCGGGCCTTGATGACCAGCAGGACTTCCCGATCCCGGTGTATCCGGCCTTGCCAGCGATAGATGGAGGTCAAGCCAGGAACCAGATTGGCGCAGGCGGCCAGGCGCTCTTCGACCAGAGCCCGGCCGATGGATTCCCCCACGGCGCGGTTGGGACAGGTGACGAGGATGGCGACAAAAGCCGGCTTGGTCATTGGCAGGCCTGTTTTGTCTGTCGCGGCATCTGGCCGGTACCTGGCAGTTCGCTCACGCAGGTTCCGTCCGGGGCGCTAGGATGCAGGCATTTCTCCGATTTGCACGGTGAGAGACTGTTGTGTCTTTTCCCGGAGGATTTTCACCTGGAGTGGTTTCCCGACCTCGGCATCCGCGATGACACGCTGCAACTCGCGGGCGTCTTTGACGCTCTTGCCGCCAACCTCCAGAATGACGTCGCCGACCTTGATCCCGGCGGCTTCGGCGGGGCTCTTGGGCATGACCTGATTGACCAGAATCCCGTCACCCGACACGCCGAAGCTCTTGGCTAGCTCCGGCGTCAGCGGCTGCACGCCGACGCCCAGCCAGCCGCGGGTCACCTTGCCGCGCTTGACCAGATCATCCATCACTTTCCGGGCCAGGTTGATGGGTATGGCGAATCCGATCCCCTGGCCGGTCGCGACGATGGCGGTATTGATCCCGACGACCTCGCCCCGGATATTGAGCAGCGGCCCGCCGCTGTTGCCCGGATTGATCGAAGCGTCGGTCTGGATGAAATTCTCGTAGGCGGTGATGCCGACCTCGGACCGCCCGGTGGCGCTGATGACGCCTACGGTCAAGGTGTGGTCGAGGCCGAACGGGTTGCCGATGGCGATGGCCCACTCGCCGACCCGCAATTGATCCGAATTGCCCAGCTTGACGACGGGCAGATCGCTGCCGGTGGTGACCCGGATCACGGCCAGGTCCGTCTTGGGATCGGTTCCCACCACCTTGCCTTTGGTTTCCTGATTATTGGAGAAACGGACCGTGATCTCGTCGGCATCCTTGATCACGTGGTTGTTGGTGAGGATCAGGCCGCTCTTTTCGATGAT
>DATKKX010000373.1:0-9127 GCA_035542775.1 Phycisphaerae bacterium
TCGGCGAATGACTCGACGTTAGTGGGGTCGGCATCGGCGACGATCGGTTCGACGGTCACTTCCGAGTTGATATCCGCCAAACGGGATGCAGCCGCCACGGCCTTGGGAAGCCCCTGGCTTGCTTCTTCTTCGCCGAAGAGGACCTGTCGCTGAAGGTTGGTCAGGTCCACGACGTCCCGGTCTACGATCCGCAGGAAACCGACTCCGGCCCGAACCAGCGTATCGGCCAGGACCGTGCCGAGCGCGCCGCAGCCGATCAACGTGACGCGGCCGGAACGGAGCTTCCGCTGCCCGGCCTCCCCCATATGCTCAAACAGGATTTGCCGGGAGTAGCGAGCCAGATCGTCGGCCGGCTGTCGGTCCTGGTGGTCGGGCATGTCACGGGGAGTATCCATCGGCAGGCGCCCCGAGCGAGATGAGCCGCTATTTGAACGCGGCGTCCGGCGGCTCGGTCTTGTCTTTTGAGAGTGCGGCGAGATAGCCCTCCGGCGGCGGCTGGCCGTCCTTGGGGAGCGAGTCAGGATGCACGCTGGCCGGGTGGGGCGGTTCCTCGGACGCCGCGTCGCCAGGATGCGGCCGCGCCTCGGTGCCGCCCGGTGTCTCCGGACCGGCGGGGGCTTGGCCTCTGAACAACGCCAGGGAACTCATCGACGCCCGCAGGAACATCACGCCGAAAACGACATAGAGAATGCGGGACAGGTCAAGGCCGGTTTCCTTGATCCAGTAGCCGCCGCACAGAACCATGAAGAGCCCGCAGATCATGGAGACCGCCGCGTCGAGAAAGAGGGCCAGCCGCAGGCCCATGAACGCCAGCACGGCGATCAGTACGAAGGCCAATCCGCCGAGCCTCAATATCCAGAAGAAGACTTCGACAGAGGTGTTGTAGAACGGCCCCAACTCGTCATAGTGGATCGGGCTGGACATCCACCCATAGACCAGCAGCACACAACCCACGATCAACGTGTACGCCGCGTTTCTTCTGGCAGCCTCGTACATGGGCGATCTCTCCTGGTCAGAGGTCCGGTCCGAACGGCGACGCCAACGAAGCTTCTCCGAATTCGACGTTGATGTCCTGTTCGCGCAGGAATGCGACCACCCCGTCCAGCTCAGGCCGCGAGCCCCACAGGACCAGGGACATGATGGCCACCTCGCTGCCGGTCGTGGACTGGGTGATCTTGAAAGTCACGTCGAATCGGCGCGAGATTTCCCAGATGAAGGGGCGGCGCTTTTGCGGGCCGAGGAACGTCAGCCACAGCTTTCGCTCCAGGATGGGCCCCTCGTCCCGGGGGCCGAAGGCACGCATGGGCACATCGGGAAATGCGCCCCTGTACTTGGACGAGGACAAGGTCTTGAGGGAGACGTTCAGGGACTTGAGATAGTTTCTGGCCTCCTTGACTTCCGAGGCCTTCCCGACCAGTGAGAGGCGCATTGTGGCCGAATGGATGCCCACGTTCAGCGAGTCGATGTTGAACATGACGTCCTTGAAACGTCTGGTCATCTCGCAGGTCAGCGGGTCCTGAACGTGGGCGCGCTGAAAGCGCAGCTCGAATCGGTGTTTCACCAGCATTCCCGAGGCCCTTCCACTCGCGGCAGGCTGCCGCAAACAGCCAGGGGATGTCGCCGTTCCGCCAGCGGAACAGGCCATCTCCGGGCGGATGCGAACCTGCCGACCGGCGGTCATTGTATCACGGCGAGCACCGCCAGAGTAGCTCAATTCGCCTTGCGGCGTCGGGACCAGGCGGCCGGAAGCCGAAGGCGCTCAGGAGGTCATCGGCTCCGCTCCCTGCCCAAGCGCTGCCGCGGTCGCGGCCAACCACTCCCTGGCCTGCTTCTCCTGTTGCGGGTCCGTCAGACGCGACAGGCATTCGGACAGATATTGCCGGGCCACGCCATATTGTCTCAGGTACTTGGCATAGATGATGCCCAAGAGCAGCTTGACCTGAATGACGTCACTGTCGCTGGGATAGGCTTTGAGGAACTTCTCGTAGGCGGAGGCCGCCTGCGGGTAGCGTTGGATGGCCATCAGTTGATTGGCCACCAGGAGCATTTGCCTGCGCGACAGGCATTGATCGGGGGCAATGGTCACCAGGGCTTCATACCGATCGGCCGCGGCGGTGTAATCGCCCTTGGTGAGGAGATCCGCGATCTCAGCCCGCAGGCAGACGACCTCGTCCACCGCATCGACATCCGCATCCTCGATGGGGCGGGCGGTCACCGGGGAGATGGGGCGGGCGACGCGGCCGTAGGTCACGCGAGCCCTGACGTTGGCATCGGCCATCATGGCCCGGTATTCCAATCGTTGGCGATAACGCCTCGCCAGCGCGACGATGTCGTACTGATCTCGCGGCAATGCTCGGATCAGGAGGAGAAGGGCGCAAACGGCGAAGCCGAACAGGTAGCCGGCGATGTGCGCGGAATAGGCCACCGAATCGACGCCCTGGAGCGAGCCCAGTCTGGGAGAGAGGATGTTGTCCCACAGGATCATTTTCAAACCGATCAGGAGCAGCGCCTGAACGTGGATGGTTCCGATGTAGAACCAAAGCCAGTAGAAAACCGTGACCTCGCTTCGGGGGAAGAGCACGAGATAGGCGGTAGTCACGCCCGCGATGGCACCGCTGGCGCCGATCAGGTTGCCGTCCGAGACCATCGTGAAACTCGCCCCGGCGAAGACGCCGCAGGCCAGATAGAACAAAAGGTATGCCCAGTTGCCGACTTTGGAATTGACGCTGTTACCGAAGACCCAGAGGAAAAGCATGTTACCCAGGAGATGCCAGAAATCGCCGTGGAGAAACTGATAGGTGAAGAAACAGAACAGGTCGGGGCTGGAGGACGACAGCATCAGCCGGCGCTTGAGCTCAGACTCGCCCGGCTGGCCCACCAGCGGAGCGAAGATGTCGGTCAGGAGGTAAACGGACACGTTGGCCAGGATCAGGAGGTAGTTGATCCACGGCAGGCGACGTACAGGAGAATCTGTTCGGATCGGAATCAACAGCAGCAAAGTGACCGCTCTCCTGGGACCCAGGCCCGCTCGACGCGACGTTTTGTCACCGACCGGGAAGGTACACCGGCTGGAACGCTGTATTGTAGTCCCCGGCGGAGTTTGCACAACGCGACGGTGGAAACCGGCCGTTTGTTCCAGAGCGGGAAAGCGATATGCGGCGAGGCGAGACTCTTTACCGCCTCTTCCTCCGCAGGACGTGGATGCCGGTCAAGAGCAGCAATGCCATCGTAGCGGGCTCCGGAATCTCGGTGACCCGAAACCCGATGTTGTCGATCTCGTTGGTTGGATAAATGAAGTAGTTGCGAGTCGACGCGGCCATATTCAGGTCAGCGTGGTGGAACGATCCGCCGCGCAAGCCGCGATGTGATAGTGAAGCCTCGGGGTCGAGGAGCTCTTCAGTCCATTCCCAGACGTTGCCGCCCTGGTCGAACGTGCCGTACGGGCTGTGGGAGTTCTGGAACTCGCCGCCCACGGTGGTGTAGTAGTCGCCGTCGATGGGGTAAGGCGGGGAGCCCGAGCTATAGTTGGCGTTGTTTCCCGAAAGGTCATCCATGTCCCGTCCCGGCGTGGAGTCGTGGCTGGTCGGGAAGTCCCAGTATCCGGCATTCGCGGAGCCGCCCTTGTAGTACGCTGCTTTGTACCACTCGTCCTCGCTCGCCACCGCCCAACGCCAATTGGGATTCCGCAGGATGGTCTCTCCCCCGAAGTCGTTGTACCCGTTCAGCGTATAGGTGCCGTCCTCGGTGGTGGAAGCGTCCTGCGCTCCTGACGGCTGGCCGTTGTGGAGCCAGTTGGTGAAGCGGCAGGCGTCCCAGAAGCTTACGAAGGTGACCGGCCGGTCAACGAAACCAGGGTCCACTGAATAGGTATAAGGTTCGCCGATCGTGCCGCTGCCGTTTCGGGAGATCCCGCACCCGTAGCCAGCGGTTCCCATACTGATATTGTAGACGTCGTAGGTATCTACGCCGCCCACAGCGTTAAGGAAGGCGGTGTACTGGCCGGCGGTGACTTCGTACGTGCCAATTTTGTATAGGTAGTTCACCGCACCGCAGATACGATCAGCGCCCCAGCCGCCAGCTACCGTTCCGGACCACTCGCCCACATTGCCCGGGTCGCCCACCGTGACGGTGTCGATGACCAGGTCTGCAACCGCGCCGGCAGGGCACCAGGCCGCTATCGTGCCAATGAGAATGAGGGTTCCGATGCGAGATAGCCACAGTGACATGTGCGGCTCCTTCCGGCGGCTGTCGATTCGGTACGGGGAGTGGTTCGACGAATTGCCGTTGCCCTTCTCCGCCTCCGCCTCCCGTCGTTCCAATGGCAAGCTCATCTTATCCGAAATAGCCCACAAATGCAAGCACAGGGCACGCGATGATGAGGTCGTGCCGGCGCCAGTCGCAATGGTTCTTTCGAGAATGACCTGCGCCTGAACCAGCGGGCCTCTCGTTTGGGCAGATCGTCTCGTCGTGCTGCTCCGGCATCCAACGCGCGATGACAGACCACGGGCGCGTCTACCCGAATGGAGCGTGGAGAAGCGGCGTGCGTGGGTTATGCGCGACCAGGGACTCGAACCCCGAACCCGCTGGTTAAGAGCCAGCTGCTCTACCAATTGAGCTAGTCGCGCTCTGGGCTCCCCGTGGGGAACGCACTTTATACAGAGGGAGCCCGATGCGGTCAAGCGCCGGGGTAGCGTGATTGCGGCGATCCTGGGGAGTTGTGGAGCTATTGTTCGGCCTTGGGGCAGGATTGAAGGCGTGTCCGCCATGCAGGCAGGGGGCGTCCCAAACGGTTATCCGGTCGTTTCCGCGATCGCCCTAGCAGGGAATCGAGTTGCGCGGCAGAATTCTCTGCCGGGTCCGGGTCGCGGGGAGGCTCCACGGCTGGTGCCGGTCGGCGAACAGACTGAGGCGGGCTCATGCCGGCTGCCGAGGGTCGGCGCGGAGGCTTCGCCTCGTGGTCCGCGAGACTCAGGGGGGGCTGGAGCTTGTTGCGGAACCTCGCGCGGTTCGGACCTCCGGCCCATGCCTTCGCCGGCGAGACACCGGCGTCGCAGGCGCAGACAGGCGATCTCGAGACCCACCTGAAGGAGAAATGAGATCATGCCACGAGTCGATCAATTGAAAGCAATGCTGGCCAAGGAGCCGGATGACCTGTTTCTCAATTTCAGCCTGGCCATGGAGTTGGCCAAGACGGAGCAGCATGAGGCTTGCCTGGCGCAGTTTGCGCGGGTGCTGGAATTGAATCCGGACTATGTTGCCGCACATTTTCACAAGGGCAAGACGTTATTGAAAATGCGGCGGATGGAAGAGGCCAAGGCCGCGTTGCAGGAGGGGATAGCGGCAGCAGGGCGATGTGGGGACCACCATGCCGAGAGCCAGATGAAGCAGTTGCTCGAGGCGATGTAAGCGGAAAGGTCGAAAAGGCAGAAAAGCCGGTCCTCGTGCCGCAAGCCGGCTGAAGGCCGGCTGGGGCGCGACAGGGCACGAGCTTCTGACCTCCACGAGGAGGATTTTTCGCGTTACAATTCCCTCGCCTGCGAGGCGTACGCAGTTGACCTGCCACCACGCAGAGTGGCTATCCGGGACGCGGAGGCTATGAGGCGTCTCTTTGACGGGACACAGCTATGACGGACCAGCAACAGCCGGCGACGGAGCAGAACCCAGAGAACTTCAAGAACCTGCCGATCGTGGACGAGATGCAGGATTCCTACCTGCGCTACGCGATGAGCGTGATCGTGGCGCGGGCCCTGCCGGACGTTCGGGATGGCTTGAAGCCTTCGCAGCGCCGCATCCTGACGGCGATGCACGATCTGAGGCTCGGACCGCGAACGGCACATCGTAAGTGCGCCAAGATCGCCGGCGACACGACCGGCAACTATCACCCTCACGGGGATGCGGTGGTCTACCCGACCATGGTGCGGTTGGCCCAGCCGTTCAACATGCGATATCCGCTGATCGACGGCCAGGGCAACTTCGGCTCGATCGACGGGGATCCGCCGGCGGCCATGCGATACACGGAAGCGAGGATGGCTCCGCCGACGATGGAGATGCTGGAGGACATCGACAAGGAGACGGTCGATTTCGTTCCGAATTACGACGAGACGCGGACCGAGCCGACGGTCCTGCCGGCGAAGTTCCCCAACCTGCTGGTGAACGGCAGCACGGGGATCGCCGTTGGAATGGCGACCAACCTGCCGCCGCACAATCTGGGCGAGATTTGCGATGGCCTGGTGGCGTACATTGCCAATCCGAACATTACCGTCGAGGAGCTGATGCGGATCGTGCCGGGTCCGGATTTTCCGACGGGCGGCCTGATCTGCGGCCGGCAGGGGATTGTGGAGGCCTACACGCGCGGGCGGGGTTCGCTGATGCTGCGTGCGCGGACACACACGGAGGAGATGAAGGGCGGGCGGAAACGGATCGTGGTGGATGAGATTCCGTTCGGGATCTTGAAGAACACCATCACCGAGAGGATCGCGGAGTGCGTCAAGGACGGGCGGCTGAACGAGGTCAGCGACGTTCGCGACGAATCGGACCGCAAGCATGCGATTCGACTGGTCATCGAGTGCAAGACGGGGGCCAACGAAGAGGTAGTGCTGAACAAGCTGTTCCGGCACACGCCGCTGCAGACCAATTACGCGGTCATCAACATCGCGCTGGTCGGCAAGCAGCCGCAGACGATGTCGCTCAAGCAGCTCATGGAGCACTACATCGATCACCGCAGGGAGGTGATCACGCGGCGGACGAGGTTCCTCCTGCGCAAGGCGAGGCAGCGGGCCCACATCCTCGAAGGTTTGATTCTGGCGGTCGGCGATATCGACGCGATTATCGAGCTGGTCAAGTCGTCGGACAATCCGGAGACGGCAAAGGAGCGGTTGATGGCCCGGGTGCTGCGCCTGCAGGAGTCGGCGGCGCTGGCCAGAATGCTGCCGGCGCAGTTCGTGTTGCGGGCGTCGACCAAAGATCAGCATTTGACGGCGGTTCAGGCGGGGGCGATTCTGGCGATGCAGTTGCAGCGCCTCACCGGGCTGGAAGTGGAGAAGCTGGCCAAGGAATACAGCACTCTGGTGGAGGAGATCGAGGGTTACCAGAAGATTCTGGGCGATCCGGCGCTGGTTTTGGACATCATCCGCGAAGACCTTTATGAGATGAAGTCGAAATACGCCGACAAGCGCCGCACGGAGATCACCGGGGCGGTCGGCGAATTCGTGATGGAGGACCTGATCGAAGACGTCCCCATGGTCGTGACCATCTCGCACGAGGGGTACATCAAACGGACCTCGCCGGACATCTATCGCCGCCAGGGTCGCGGCGGCAAGGGCGTCAAGGCGAGCGACACCAAGGAGGGAGACTTCCTGGAGGATCTGTTCGTCGCCGGTACCCACGACTACCTGCTGTTCTTCACGAACCGCGGCCGGGTCTATTGGATGAAGGTCTACGACATTCCCGAGATGGCCCGAACAGCGCGGGGCCGATCGATCGCCAATCTGCTGAAGATGGGGGACAACGAGCGGTACACTGCGGTGTTGCGGGTCAGCGGCTTCGAGGAGAAGTTCGTATTCTTCGCGACGGCCAAAGGAACGGTGAAGAAGACGGCGCTGGGGGCGTTCTCGCGTCCGCGACCCAGCGGGATTATCGCCATCGACCTCGACCCCGACGATTCGCTCATCAACGTGGGGCTTACCGAGGAGAATGACGAGATCGTTCTGGGCACGCGGCTCGGCATGGCCATCCGGTTCAAACAGAGCGACGTGCGGGCCATGGGCCGGGCGGCGGCGGGCGTGAAGGGCATTACGCTGAAGCGGGACGATCTGGTGGTGGACATGGTGGTGATCCGGCCGGGCATGGATGTGCTCACGGTTTGCGAGAACGGCTTCGGCAAGCGAACAGACATCGAGGAGTATCGGCTGCAAAAGCGGGGCGGCAGCGGCGTGATTAACATCCGCGCCACCGAGCGGAACGGAGTGGTTGTCGCATTGAGGGCCGTCAAGGACGAAGACGAGCTGATGCTGATCACCGCCAACGGCATCATGCTGCGAACCGCAGTATCGCAGACACGGGAGATCGGGCGCGCCACGCAAGGCGTCAAGCTCATCCGCGTCGAGGAAGGCGACAAGGTGGTGTCGGTGGCCCGCATCGCCAAGGAGGACGACGTGGGAGGGGGCGATGCCGGGGAGTCCCTGGAGGGCGAAAGCACGCCGACCAGCGCGGGCGGAGAGCACATTTCCGATGCTCCCGCCGGCGAATCGGCGGCGGTGTCCCCGGACCAGGCGCAGCCCGACGAGGGGCTCGTTCAAGACCGGCCGGCCGAGGTTGAGGATGAGGCCGGGCAGAGGCCGGAGCGCGGACCGGAAGAGGGGCAGAATGCGGAAGACTGATCCGCGGTTGATGCCCCGAGGCGATGCATCGTTCGGGAAAGCCGTGGCCTTTGAAAGATGGCTACACCTGGCGGGACGCTGTGTTGCGGACCTGGTGCTTCCGCGGGTTTGTGCCGCGTGCGGAAAGAGCGTCGCCGGGAACGACAGCGAATTGTGCGGTGATTGTTGGCGAGAACTCAGCCTGAGCGTCGGGGGGTCTTATTGCGAGAGTTGCGGCGTCGATCGGGTTTCATACCTGCTGTCAGACGGACGCTGCACTGACTGCCGGGCGCGAAAGGCCCGCCTGCGCCTGGATGGTTTTGCCCGCGTGGGTCGGTACGACGGCGCTCTGAGGCAGTTGATCCTGAGTTTCAAACGTCGTTTTGTTCTGGACAGGTTGCTGGGGCGCCTGCTGAGCCAGGCCATCCTCGGCCGATTCGATCCCGCCGAAGTTGATCTATGGGTGCCTGTTCCGGCACATTGGCGTCGCCGGTTGACCGTGGGATTCCATCCGACGGCTCTGTTGGCTCGCGCATCGGTGTCGGCCTGGGGGGGTCGTGTCGAGCCGGTGCTGGTGACGAAACGATTCGTACCACCGTTTCACTTGCGGGAAGGGATGTCGGCATCCGATCGGGCCGAGGCGATCAAGGGAGCCTTCGGCGTGGCGCGGGGTTACCAATTAAAGGGACGAACCGTTTGTGTGATCGACGACGTAACCACCACGGGGGCGACACTGGGCGAGGCCAAACGGGCCTTGCAAGCTGCCGGCG
>DATKKX010000374.1:0-5195 GCA_035542775.1 Phycisphaerae bacterium
CCCTGGTCATCACCGGCAGTGGCACGGCGGCGATGGAGGCGGCCATCGTCGGGTGCTGCAAGAAGGACGGCAAGACGCTGGTCTGCCATGCCGGCAAGTTCGGCGAGCGATGGCGGGATGTGCTCAAGGCCTTCGGCATTCCGTATGTCGAGTATCAGCAGGAATACGGGCACGGCTTTAAGGCCGAGAAGGTCGCCGCGAAGATCAAGGAGAACCCGGGCATCAAGTCGCTGATCTTCGTCCATTCCGAGACCAGCACCTGCGCGGTCAGCGAGGCCCAGGGCATCGCCAAGGTGTGCCGTGACAACAACATCCTGTGCATGGTGGACGGCATTACCTCCATCGGCGCGATTCCGTTCAAGATGGACGAGTGGGGCGTGGACATCGCGGTGACCGGCTCGCAGAAGGCGTTGATGCTGCCGCCTGGTTTGGGCATCGTGGCGGTGAGCGATCGGGCGTGGGAGGTCATCGATTCGAACACCTACCCGGCCTACTACAACGACCTGAAGCGCTATCGCAAGAGCATGAAGGACAACGACACGCCGTACACCCCGAACAACCAGATGGTCAACGGTCTGAAATACACACTGGGCCTCATCAAGAAAGAGGGCATCGAGAACATCTGGGCGCGGACGGCCAAGCTGGCCAACGCCACGCGGGCGGCGATCAAGGGTCTTGGTCTGACGCTGTATGCCAAGGACCCGGTGGATTCGGTGACCGGCATCAACACACCGGCGGGCGTCGATGATGACAAACTGCGGAAGACCTGCCGGGCGAAGTTCGGCATTCACTTCGCCGCCGGCCAGGGCGAAATGAAGGGCAAGATGTTCCGCATCAACCACATGGGCTACGTGGACGAGGTGGACACGGTCGGGGCGATCGCCGCCCTGGAGTGGGTCCTGGCCGAGCAGGGCTACAAGTTCACCATGGGGGCGGGGGTGACGGCGTTTATGAAGGCGATGACGGGGAAGTAAAAGAGTAGGGCGGGTCCGCCCCGCGATGCGCTAGTCGAACGATCATTCGAGCCCGGAGTGCAAGCGATGAGTCCTTCCTCGGGACCGGCTTGCTTGCCCTCCGGGTTTTGTGTTGCACAGGCATTGCAGTGGTGTAGCATGCCAGTGAACAAGCCGCGTAGATGCGACTAACGGCAATCAGTTCTACAGAAGCAGTTGGGAGCAGTATCATGAGGGCCAAGCACGCTCCGAGTTTTCGACCTCGCGCATTATTCGTGGTTTCATCTACGCCGTGCTTTGCGTTGTTGGCGGGTTGCGCGGCAACGCAACCAACAAGGTTCTCGGTATCCATCGAGGCCTGGTCCTTAGCCAAAGGCTACGGCTATCGTTACGAAGTCTCGCCAAAGAGCATTCAGGTAACCACTCTGAATGATTTCGGCGATGAGCCGCGGATTGTCTGGCAATCACCCCTGACCGATGAGCAGAGCAAGTCACTCACAGCATGCCTCGACCGATTGCCGCTCGGGACGCTGAAAGAACGCTACGACAACCCGGACGTCGACGACGGTCTTGGGTTGAATTTCCGCATCGAATTGGCCAAGACTGCAAAAAAGACCATCGAGGTGCATGAGATCTATCAACAGGATTTAGCTGGACTTGTCCATTGCATCAACGCGCTGGTGCCGGAGAAATACAAGATCGGATACGAAACACGGGCACAGTCGCCTTGAGTTGAATTGGGCCGCGCGTGTCCGACGGGTTGGCTTTCGCGTCGGGTCGCCGGGCTCATCTGACGCTATCGCACGGGTGTGCCCTTCGTCTCCCACCCCAGCACCTTCCGCGCGATATCAAAAGCCGCCTGTGGCCGGCCCAGGCGCTTGGCGTTCTTCTTCAACTGCGTCAGCCGCGCGGGGTCGCCGAGCAGCTCGCTCAGCTTGTAGGTCAGCGTCGCCATGTTGTTGATCTTGATAGCGGCGCCGTTCTCCAATAGAAAATCGCTGTTGCGACTCTCCTGGCCGGGGACGGGATTGACGATGGCCATGGCCGCGCCGCGGGCCAGCGTCTCGGAAGTGGTCAGCCCGCCGGGTTTGGAAACGACCACGTCGGCGACCTGCATCAGTTCATCAATCTGATCGGTGAAGCCGAGCACCTTAGCCCGATGCCGCGATGGCACCTCACACGCTTCGAGCTGCTGGCGAAGCGTTTCGTTCCGCCCGGCCACGGCCACAATCTCGATCGGCGTCTCGATTTGCAGACTCGCGCGATAGAACTCCTCCACCGGGCCGATGCCGAAGCCTCCGCCGAGTTGCAGAATGATCGGGCGATCGCCGGCCAGGCCCTGTCGTGAAAGGCAATCCTGCCGGTTTTTCTCTTCGCTGAATACGGGATGGATGGGAATGCCTGTGGCGGTGACATCTGCGGAGGGGACGCCCCAATGTTGCAGATACAGGGCCCCTTCCTGGGTGGCGGTGAAGAAGTGCTCGCAGGGTTCGTTGACCCACAGCCGGTGGGTCTCAAAATCAGTGGTGACCGTGAAGTGCGGCGTGTTAAAGCCGTCCTTACGCCGCAACGATGCGATCATCTCCGCGGGCAGGAAATGCGTGTTGACGATGACGTCCCACGGTTCTTCCTGCAGGCAACGAATGAACGGCTTGAGGTTCAGCTTCTGCACGAGAATTCGCAGTCGATCGCTGCGGTGCTGAGGCGACCGCGGCCGGTCCATCAGATCGTAGATGTAGCCGAGGACATGCGGGGCCCGGTTGACCAGGTCGAGGTAGGCCTGTCCATAGAGCCGGCGGAAGGCGGCGTTGGTCAACGTCAGGACGTCGATGTTCTTGACAGTCGCGTCCGGAGCCAACTTCCGAAAGGCCAGTTCCATGGCTTGAGCGGCGCGGAGGTGCCCGGCGCCGACCGAGGCGGATAGTATCAATACGTGCATTTTCAGGGCCTCCATGCGGATATCGGGAGAGGGACCGTCTTTGTTTGACGGGGATCGTAACCGATGTCCGGCGGCAGGCAAGCGGGCGGGTTGCCGGCACGTTCATCGCACCCTCGCACATACGCCGGAAGGCCGCTATGAAGCAAGCGTCCTGCCTAGAAGCCTCTTGGGTATGGACGCGCGGATTGTTACAATCGCAATGTCGATTCTCAATGCAGCCGCCCGGCAGGTTGAGGGATGTCGTGTGGCTGCCGCATGTCGTGGGTCGACAACGTAGAGGGTGCGTATCGGTGACTGGAGAACATTGGGCGCAACCAGAGGGTCATATCATGCGACGAAGAAATGCACTGTTTTGCCTGATGGCCATGGCGGTCGTGGCGGCAATGTCTGCATCAACGGTGCTCGCGGAAACGATCTTCGAGAGTTTCGAGGGCAGCTACGGGCCCTGGCGACCCAATGCCGACAAGGCCACCACTTTGGCCTGGCACGTCACGCCGAGCAAAGTGACCGCCTACGACGGCAACTGGTCGCTCGACTTCACCACCAACGGCACGAACGACAACGGCACCGTGTGGGTGGTACGCGAGCTTGAACTGCCGGTAGGGAGTTGGGATGTTTCCCTGACGTTTAACGTGACCGCGGCTCCGCTGGGGACCTTGAACTGCTGGGAGGCGGTCGGGTTCATCGGTCTCCGCGAACCACAGGCGGAAGCAGACTTCACCCAGAGCCCGGAGGGCCAGAACTTCGGCGCTATTGAGAGTGCCACCGCGTGGAAGACCTGCACCATGCAAAGGAAGCTCACCGTCGGCTCTCCCGCCGTCGCCCATGTGGCGTTCGGCTACAACGTCGTCTGGGAGACCGTTCGCACGCATCACTTTGACGCGGTGACGCTTGCCGGCGTGCCGATCCAGTGCGGAAACGGAAAATGCTTCGGCGGCGAGAATGCCTGCAACTGCCCGACAGACTGCGGCCCGCCGACGGCGAGCGAGGCCTCTTGCACGAACGGTCTGGACGACGATTGCGACGGCCTGATCGACTGTGCCGACCCCAATTGCCAGGGCAACCCGGCGTGTACCGGTATCGTGTGCGACGGCGACGGCATCTGTGAGCCGGGAGAGACGGGCTGCGTATGCTGGATGGACTGCGGCCCGCCGCCGGTCGTCGAAGGTGATTGCGGCAACGGCGTCGACGATGATTGTGACGGCCTGGTGGACTGCGCGGACACGTTCGATTGCGGATTCTCGCCTGAGTGCATGGCGCCGAGCACGTACACGCTTTCAGTGAACATCACGGGTCAGGGCACGGTTACGCTCAATCCGGCCGGCGGGATCTACGATCCGGGGACGATCGTCACCTTGACCGCCAACGCGGCTTCGGGCTGGCGATTTGATCATTGGGCGGGCGCGCTGAGCGGCTCGACCAACCCGGCGACACTGCTCATGGACGGCGACAAGAGTGTGACGGCGGTCTTCACCACCACGATCCCGGCAGCGCCGAGCAATATAACGGCCACGAGCCTCGGTGGCGGCAGGGCTCGCGTGACCTGGCAAGATAACTCAACCAACGAGACGGGCTTCGAGATTCAGCGGGAAAAGCAGGTGGGCAAGAACTGGAAGTACACGACCACGATCACGGTCGGGGCCGACGTGACAACCTATACAGACAGTCCGGGCGCGGGCACGTTCCACTACCGCGTGCGGGCTTTCAACGCGGCCGGGTACTCCGCCTATACGTCGTGGGCCACGGTGACAGTCAGGTGACCGCAGGCCCGGTTTCCGCGCGGGAAACCGGACCGGTGCGGTGTTGAGTCTGGATGGACCGCCGCAGCGTTCCGCGGGGGGCGCTGCGGCGATTCTTTGTCGACATCGCGACCAGCCGGCCAGTCGGCCTCGGGCTGGAGCGGCGACAAGGCGATCTCAGGGGAGCCGCTGCCCTTCCGGTGTTTCCGCTTCCACTTGGCCGCGGCGTTGCATCCAGCGGGCCACGAGCCAGCAAAGCAGGGCCCAGGTTGCTCCGGCGGTCCAACCGGCCAGCACGTCGGTCGGCCAATGGACGCCGACATACACGCGGCTGACGCCGACCGCGATGGTCAACAGGAGGGCCAGTATCAGAACGTAGGCCTTCATTGCCGGGCGGGCGTGCATCCTGGCCAGCAACGCGCCCAGCGTCAGGTAGGTTACCGCGGACATCATTGAGTGGCCGCTGGGAAAGCTGGTGGTCATGATCTTGGAGCCGTAGGGGACGAGGTCCGGGCGCGGGCGGTCGAAGCTTTCCTTGAGCACGAGGCTGAGCAGCATCCCGCC
>DATKKX010000375.1:0-21759 GCA_035542775.1 Phycisphaerae bacterium
CTTCAGCGCCTTGACGTTGCCCATCGAATCCGGCCCCACCACCGCCGACAGTGCCGTCCAGTTCCCCAGGTCCATCCATTCCACCGGCATCTCGACAACCAGCACGTTGGGGGCCTTCTCCATCACCGCGTAGTCGATGCTGATCTTCTTCAAGGCCGGATAGAGCTCGCGAGCCAGGTCCGCTCCCGACTGATCGTGCCATGCTTTCGCCAGCCGCTGGGTCACCGCCTGGGACTCCGGCAGATACTCCTTCAGCCGTTCCAGGATCGTTCCCGTTCGCCAGACGAACATCCCGCTGTTCCAGTAGTAGTCACCCGAGGCGACATACTGCCGCGCTGTGTCCAGGTCCGGCTTCTCCTTGAAGCTCCGCACCTTCCACACGCCGGGGCCCGACGGCTCCCCGCGCTGGACGTAGCCCATGCCCGTGTGCGGCTCGGTCGGTTTGATGCCGAAAGTGATGAGTGAGTCGCCGTGATCGGCCGCCGTGTCGAACCCCCGCCGGATGGTCTCGGCAAACTTGTCCGCCGGCCGGATCAGATGGTCCGCGGTGAACACCCCCATAATCGTGTCGGGATCATTTTCGTGCAGGATCGACGCCGCCAGCGCCACTGCGTTGGCCGTATCGCGGCCTACCGGCTCGCCGATGAAGTTCTCCGGCGGCAGCGTCGGCAGTTCGCCGGTCATCGCCGGAAGGTGCTGGGCCAGGGCGATCACGTAAATGTCGCTGGGCGGGAAAACCAGTTGCAGGCGCTCCATCGCCTTGTAGATCAGGCTGCGCCCCTGGACGATCCGCAGTAGCTGCTTGGGCCGGTTGCGCCGACTGAGCGGCCACAGCCTCGTGCCCGACCCGCCGGCCATGATGACAGCACACTTTCTCACGTACACGCCTCCACACGACGAATGTGGGTGGCACGGACAAACCCGGTTTGTCCGTGTCTTCCCCTCCCATCACTCCTCCACCACCACCAGCGGCGCATGCTCCAGCGCAAACTTCCTGCTGCCATAATCGTCGAAGAGCACACGAATGTAAATCGACCGCCCGATCTGTTCGAGCCCCAGGATGGTCCCCTCGCCATATTCCTCGTGCCGCACGCGACTGCCGACCGAAAACTCCGACAGCTCGTGCGGCAGATCGCCCTCGTACATCCGCCCGAGATGGGCCGTGCTCCGATCCCGCTCCTGGCGATACTCCTTCTCCTCGATCTCCTCGACCGGCAGCTCGCTCAAAAACCGCGAGGCCAACGTCCGCTCCGTCACGCCACGAATCATCCGATACCGCGCATGCGTCAACATCAGCCTCTTCCTGGCCCGCGTCATGCCGACAAAGCACAACCGTCGCTCTTCCTCCAGCTCATCATCATTGCCCTGCAGAGCCCGCCGGTGCGGCAGCATGCCCTCCTCCAGCCCGGCAATGAACACCACTGGAAACTCCAGCCCCTTCGCCGAATGCAGCGTCATCAGCGTGACCGCCCCGCCGGAGAGATTCACGGTGTCCACGTCGCTCACCAGGCTGATCTGGTGCAGCCAGTCTCCCAACGATCCCTCCGGGTTTTCAATGTCGTACTGCCGCGCCGCGGTGACCAGTTCCTCGACGTTGGCGAGCTGCTCATTGTCCACCGCATCCTCGCCGCGATACATCGCTTCCAGCCCTGAATCCCGCAACGTCGTCTCGACGACATTCCGCACCGGCCGCGACGGTAGGTCGCGCAGCTTCGCCAGCAGGTCGGCGAACGGCTTGATCTTCTTCGCCGCCGACTTCAACTCGCTGATGTCCCCCGCCCGCGCAACCGCCTCGCCCAGGCTGATGCCCTTCTCATGGGCGAAGAACCGCAGCCGCTCGACGGTCACCTTCCCGATTCCGCGCGGCGGCGTGTTCAGCGCCCGCATCACCGCCAGATCGTCCGCCGGGTTGATCACCGCCCGCAGGTACGCCAGCACGTCCTTGATTTCCTTCCGCCCGTAGAACTCCACACCCCGGGCGATCTGATACGGGATGTGTCCCCGTCGGAGATGGTCCTCCAGCACCCGCGTCATCGCGTTGATGCGATAGAAGATGGCGATGTCGGCCGCCTGCCCCCCGGCATCGAGATACTCCTGAATCACCCCGGTGATCCGCGCCGCCTCGTCGCGCTCATCCTCGCACGACCACACCTGCACCGCTGCCCCCGGCTCGCCCTTGGTCCACAACTCCTTGTGCTTGCGGCGGACGTTGTGCCCGATCAGCGTTGACGCCGCCGAAAGGATCGCCCCCGTGCTGCGGAAATTCTGCTCCAGCCGAACCACCTTCGCGTCCGGGTAGTCGGCCTCGAAATCCAGGATGTTCTGGATGTCCGCTCCGCGCCAGGCATAGATCGACTGATCGGGGTCGCCCGTCGCGCAGATGTTCCGATGCGCCGAGGCCAGGGCCGCGGCGATCAGGTACTGGGCGTGGTTGGTGTCCTGATATTCGTCGATCAGCAGGTACCGAAACCGGTCGCACAGCTCCTCGCGGACCGCCTGATGTTCGCCCAGCAGTCGGGCGACGTACAACAGCAGGTCGTCGAAGTCGCACCCGTTCTGCGCCGTGAGCAGCGTTTGGTACTGCTCGTAGATCCGGGCCATGGTCCGCTCGGTGAAATCAGTCGCCGCTTCCGCGAACTCCGCCGGCCCCTGCATGTGGTTCTTGGCCGTGCTGATGACCGCCTCCACGGCGCTGGGCCGCCAATTTTCGGTCTGCAGATCGCACGCGACGACGGCCTCGCGGATCAGCGAGCGGCGATCCGATTCATCGAAGATGCTGAAGCCCGGCTTGATCCCGATGATCTGCCCATACTCGCGAAGCAGTCGGGCACACAGCGAGTGAAACGTGCAAACGAGCATCCGCCCGCCCACGCCCAGGGCCTGGATGCGATCCCGCATCTCCCCCGCCGCCTTGTTGGTGAAGGTGATGGCCAGCACCTGATCCGGCCGAGCCACCGTCGCCGCGATGTACGCCGCCCGGTGCGTGATGACCCGCGTCTTCCCCGACCCCGCCCCAGCCAGCACGAGGAGCGGGCCGTTTACGTGCAGCACCGCCTCGCGCTGCGGTTCGGTCAATCTCGCCAGAAGGTCATTCGCGAACATCAGATTATGTATAGGTCATCCCCGCGAACGTGTCCATTTCGGCGGCTTGCCGTGGCGAACCGATGATCAGAGCCCGAGCGGCAGGGAGGGGCATGCGCGATCAGCACCCGAAGCTTGCCCTGAGGTTCCGTGAGCCGTTCCGGCGGCGGCATGATTTTCTGAATCCAGCGTCTGCGGAACGTGAGGGAGCCCAAGGCCGGCGGGAGGAAGGGCTCGCGCAGAGGCGCGGAGACGCAGAGAGGGGGCGAGGAAGAGGATAACAGATGAAACGGGCGCGGTGTTTCGCGGGTCGAGGCAGGGCGTGGGGCGATCTGCATCCTGATCAGGCCGGGCGGCTTGCCCGCCGCGTGCGGCCGTCGAGGCTCATGATGGTGCAGGCTTGCCCGTCATTGGGCGTCCGAGTCGGCTGGGCTGGACAATCAGTAGTGACCCCCTTTCTCTCTCGCTCCTGCCCGCCACAGCGGCAAGCTTCGGGCTCTGATCGGGCACGATGGCCCCCACATTGGCTCAAGCGCATGATCTGGCTGGGTCTGGTGCGAGCTTGCGATTGACGCGGGTCCGGCTTTCGGCGCTGGTCCGGCGCTCGAGGCGGGCTGGGTCAACTGGAAAGGGGGGCGGGGGCGCGATATAATGCCCGGGTCCGTGTCCGAAACAGCTTTCATCCTGATTGTCGAAGACGAACGCTCACATGGCGAGGCCGTCAAGGAAGGCCTGGAGCGGACGGGGCATGCTTGTCGGCTGGTGGAGTCGGGGGATGAGGCGGTGGCTTCGATGCAACAGCGCGTACCGCATGTCGTCGTCACTGACTACCGGCTGGGCGGGGCGATGAACGGGATGGACGTGCTGAAGGCCGCCCGACGGGTGAGCCAGTGGACGCAGGGGATTCTGATCACGGCGCACGGGGACGAGAAGCTGGCCCGCGACGCGATCATCGAGGGTGGGGCGTTCGATTACCTGACCAAGCCGCTGGACCTGGAGAACCTTCGCGAGACCGTCAACCGGGCGGCGAGGAAGGCGGTCACGGAGCGCGAAAATCAGCACATGCGGGAGCAGCTTCGGGAGGCGGCCTCGTTCGAGGGCATCATCGCGGTGAGCAGCGCCATGCGCGGCGTTCTCGATCGGGTTCGCCGGCTGGCCCGCACCAAGCTGACGGTGCTGATCTACGGCGAGTCGGGCACCGGCAAAGAGCTCATCGCCCAGGCCATTCACCGCAACTCCGACCGGCGGAACAAGCCGTGGATGCCGGTCAATTGCGCGGGGATCTCCGAGGGGATTCTGGAATCGGAGCTGTTCGGCCACCTCAAGGGTGCGTTCACCAACGCCCACGCCGACCGTCGCGGTCTTTTCGAGGAGGCCGACGGTGGGACCGTCTTCCTGGACGAGATCGGTGACATGCCGTTCGCCATGCAGGCCAAGCTGCTGCGGGTGCTTGAGAACGGCGAGATCGTCCGCGTGGGCTCGAACAAGCCGATTCGCGTCGATGTGCGCGTGGTCGCCGCCACGAACCGGGATTTGAAGCAGGCCGTGGCCGAGAAGCAGTTTCGCGAGGACCTTTTTTTCCGGATCAACCAAGCGGACATCAACCTGCTGCCGTTGCGCGACCGCCGCGACGACATCCCGCCGCTGATCTACCATTTCATTCAGCAGGCCAACGCGCTGCATCACAAGAACATCAAGACGGTGACGCCCGAGACGCTCCGGCTGCTGCACAACTATCGCTGGCCCGGCAACGTCCGCGAGCTGCAGAACGTCATCAATCAGATGGTCGTCTTCTCCGAAGGCGACACGCTCACCGCCGACGACATCCCGGCGACGCCGCCGATCCGCGCCACCACCGATATCGTGCCGTTCGCCCCGCGGGCGATGAACCTCACGCTGGAAGAGCTGACCAAGACCGCCATTCAGCTTGCCCTGGCGCAGCACGGCGGCAACCGCGAGAAGGCGGCCAAGCAGCTCGGCATCGGGGCGAGGACGCTGTACCGAAAGATCAAAGAGTACGGATTGCAGTAAACGACACCGGCCATGCCCCGCTGGACTTCCAAAGATCGTCAATACATGTGTCTGGCGCTTGAGTTGGCGCGCCGCGGCGAGGGTTTCGTCGAGCCGAATCCGATGGTCGGCTGCGTTATCGTGGAGCATGGCCGGATCGTCGGGCGGGGTTATCACAAGAGATTCGGCGGGCCGCACGCCGAGGTCTTCGCCCTTCGCGATGCCGGTTCGCGAGCGAGGGGAGCTGTCGCTTACGTCACGCTCGAACCGTGCAGTCATTTCGGCAAGACGCCGCCATGCACTGACGCGCTGATTGCAGCAAGGGTCAAGCGTGTCGTAGCGGCGATGAGGGACCCCAATCCGCTGGTGGCGGGCAAGGGCTTCCGGCGGTTGCGCGCTGCGGGCATTCGAGTCGACGTGGGCCTTCTCGGTGGCGAGGCCCTGGATCTGAACGCACCGTTCGTGACATTTCATTGCCAGCGGCGACCGTATGTCATCCTGAAGTGGGCGCAGTCGATCGACGGCAAGATCGCCACGCGGACGGGGGATTCGAAATGGATCACCTCGGTAGAGAGCCGCACCGAGGCGCACAAGCTCCGAGCGCGAGTCGATGCAGTGGTGGTCGGGGTGAACACGGTCCTGGCCGATGATCCCGAGCTGACGGCCCGGCTGGTCGCGCCCAAGCGCGTCGCCGCCCGGATCGTTCTCGACGCGCGGCTCCGAACGCCCCTCGACTCCAAGCTGGTTCGCACCGCCGACGACATTCCCACGATCATCGTGACCCGCCCTCACATGGCATCGGGGGCAAGGCGCTCGCGACTCGTCAAGGCGGGGTGTCAAATCGTCGAAATCCCGGCAGATGCGTCCGGTATTAAGCTTCGCCGTTTACTGACGGAACTCCATGCCCGGCAAATGACCAACATCCTGGTCGAAGGGGGCGGGACCACGCTTGGCGCGTTCCTGGAGCAGGATGCCGCCGACGAGGCCCGGGTATTTGTGGCTCCCGTGCTGATCGGCGGCGAAGGCGCCCCCGGCCCGTTGCGCAACAGGGGCCCGGCGGTAATGCGGGAATTGCCGAAAACGAGCCTGGTCAATATCGCCCATCACGGGCCGGATCTCTGCTATACTATTCGATTTGGGGAGTCGTATCGGAGGGGGTCAAGGTTCCCTTGAGCCGCCGGATTGTCGAGGTGTACGGAATGACCAGATTGCACTCTGTGTTTTTCGTTGCGAGCGTCCTGTCCTTTGTCCCGGTTTTGATCGCGTGCGACCCGGGAACGCCGACGACCCCGCCCGATCCGGCCGAGATCCTGAAGCAGGCCAACGCGGCCGCAGCGAAGCTGGCCAGCATTTCGTTTCAGGCGAAGTTCCAGGGGGACGGCGCCCTGGCCGCTCAGATTCCGAGCATGGACGGCAAGGTGCAGGCCAAGCGCGACTCGGCCGGCACTCAGCACCGATTTCGCGTGAGCGGCACAGTCGCCGGACAAGGCATTCCCGGTACGGCGCCGTTCGACCTGGCATTCGACGGCAAGACCCTCTACAGCGTGGAGCCCGGTCGCAGGGTGTTCACCAGCGGCCCGGTCGAAGAGGGCCTCAGCGTGGGCAATCCGCTCTTTCAACCCAGGTTCCTGCAGAACGCTCCTTTCGACGAAGAACTCAAGAACAGCGAACTCGAGTACCAGGGCGTGCAGGACGTGGAGGGCGTGGCCTGCGACGTCATCGGCGCCCGCATGAAGGGGCCGAAGGCCTCGGTGACAAAGCTGTTTCTGGGCAAGGAGGACCGCCTTTTGCGCCGCACTGAAATGATGGTCCAGCCGCCAAGCCCCGGCGGCGGTCCGTCCCCTGCCGGCGGGCGGATCATTTATACAGTGAGCGGGTTGGTTCAGAATCCGGATATCAAGGACGACACATTCCGCCTGGAGTGTCCCGCGGGATACCAACCGCAGCCTCTGCAGGCCAACCGCGGGCCGCAGGCCGCGAATCAAATGGCCGGCTCGCTCCCCACCGGCAGCCAGGCGCCCGATTGGGAGATGAAGACGTCCGACGGCAAGACGGTCTCGCTGAAGAGTCTTCGCGGCAAGGTCGTGGTGATGGATTTCTGGGCCACATGGTGCGGGCCATGCAAGATGTCCATGCCCTCACTCCAGAAGCTTCACGAACGATTCAAGGATAAGCCGGTGGCGGTCTACGGCGTCAACTGCCGGGAGCGCTTCCCTGGCGCTGATCCGATGGGCTATATCAAGGAAAAGGGCTACACGTATCCTCAACTGGTCAATGGCGACAAGGCTGCTGAGGCTTACAAGGTCAACGGCATCCCGGCCATCTTCATCATCGACCCGGAAGGCAAGGTGCTGTTCAGCGCCGCGGGATTCAACCCGGGGATGGAGGACGCCTTGGGGGACATCATCCAGAAGGCGATCACCAAGACCAGCAAAGTCGACGCCGAAACCGCCAAGCCCGCAGCGAGTCCCGGGGTTCCGTAAGAGAGCCTCACGGAATGCCATCCGGGGGGAACCTGAACCGACATGAGGCACCCGTTGGTGCGGTACAAATCGGCGGGCCGATCGTCCACGAAGGCCTTCCATCCCTCATCGAATGAGGTGCCTATGAACAGCCATCTGTCCATGTTGCAGTGGACGTCCAGCCGGATGTCGCCGGGGGCCCATTTCGTGATCGCGCAGATTTCATCGCCCGCCACCGGTGGGTAAGTGCGATCGAGGGGCTGGTTTGTGCCGCAGAGCAATCCTGTGGTGTGAGGATCGAAGTCGTCCTTTCGCATGGCCTTGATCGCTTCGCGGGCATCGTCCATCGACCGGATCCGCGTGAGGAAAAAGGCCAGCTTCAGGCGCGCCGGGTTTTCGCAAACCGCCACATGATCATCCTGGAACACGGGCAGCAGGCCTTTGCGCGGCCGGTCATCCTCGAGCAGGACGTACTTCGCCGAGAAGAGACTGAGCGCCTTCATCTGTCCGCGGAATTGCAGCAGGAACTCCTGATACTCTCGCGACACGTGGAGCTTGCTGCCGAGATAGCCTTCCACGTCGGCCAGACCGTAGATCGCGCCGCGGTTTTGCACCAGGGGCGGATAATCGGCGGCGTTGAAGTACCGATCGTCGTAAAGATGCTGCTGCAAATAGCTGATGATGGGCGTGGGACCCTCAGTGACCATAAAGGAGCGCGGCCGGCCCGCCCAGGTTCCGCCAGCCCAGAAGACCAATTCGAGCAGGGACCAGCCGCAGATCAATCCCGCGGAGATCTTGCGCAGGCCGAAACGCCGCAAGCCCGTAGCAACAAACACCATCAGGCCCGCCACGGCCCAGGCGGCCAAGGCGAACGTCGACCAAGTGTTGCGGTCACTGGTCACCCCGGCAATGGCTGGAAATGAGCCGACCCCGATCCAACCCTGAATCGCCGCGGATTGGGAGGCATACCAATCCTGATATTTCTCCGGCGAACCGGCGCTGTCGCCTATCCAATGGAGGATTGCGGCATAGCTTGCGCAGGTGAGAACAGTCAAGGCGACGCCGGCCAAGCCGGCGCCGGCAAAGCGGCGCTCCCGGCGGACCCTGAGCCAGGAGTCGATGCCTACGGCGGCAAGAAGGGCGATGGCGAGATGGGCGAGGGCGATGTAGCGCGAGGGTTGTCGCATCTTCACGCCGGGGAGGAGGAGTTCGATCGCTCGCAGCAGCGGCATCCAGCCCAGGGCCAGAACCAGCGATAAGCCGAGAAGCACGGCCAGGGCCGGCACCCAGGAATGGCGCCTGAAGGACGCCAAGCCGGTCAGCGCGAACGTCAGAACGACACCACCGACGAAGAAGTAGGTTTCATGGTTGGCGAATCCCCACTTGCCCGTGTTTTCGTTGCCCAGGATACCGGGGGCCAGGAGCTGGCAGACCAGAGTCCGCCACGGAATCGCACCAATCCGGAGAGTGTCTTCGCTCCAGTCCCGGCGGGCGGAAGCGGCGTACAAGTCCATGGCGGGCAGCAATTGACAGGCAGCCAGTCCCAGGGCCGCGAAGGCCATTACCACCACCGCGCCGACGATTGATGCGGCTTGTTTGTGTGCTCGTTGCGCCAAGGCCTGCCAGGCAAGGACGACGGTGAGCCAGGCCAGAGCGATGAAGGCCAGCCCGAAGATCGGCGCCCCGCCCGACAAGATGGTGCAGGACAGGCTCCACACGCCGAGAAGCCACCAGAGTATTCGCGGTCGTCCGGTCGTTGAAGCAAACTGAAATGAGGCAAGGAGCAGGAGCGGCAGATAGGGCAGGGCCATTACGAAGTTGAGATGATTGCAGTGCCCGAGAGAGAAGCCGCCGAGCGCGAAGCTCAGAGCGGCGACGAGGGCCGCGACGGGCTCCGTCTTGAGGACTGTCCTGGCCAGGGCATAGACGGCCAGGGCGCTGAGCGTGTAGTGCAACATCCACGTCCATACCGCGGCTGTCGGAAACGGCAGGAAGCGGAAGAGTATCGAACCCGGATAGAACAATGCCAGGTGGATGTCGGCGAACAACCGCTCGCCGCCAAGCTCATAGGGGTTCCAATGCGGAAAGTGCCCTCGCCAGATCTGGGCGTTGGCGGCCGCATGCAGTCCCTGCATTTCGGCGGCCATGTCTTCTTGAACGGCCCTCCACGGATCGCGCAGGACATTCCCAAGCGCGGCAGCGACGGCGAGCGGCAGGACAATAAAAGGTGTCAGGATGGTTTTATTGGCGCCCATCAATCTTCCCGGCACCTTTCGGGGCTTCATGGCCTCCGGGCGACGGCCATCAGCCGCGGGCCGAGAACCGGCTCATGCTCGGTCATGCGGGCGATCTCCAGGATGACGTTTCGCCGAGTCTCATCGGCCCAGCTTGCGTCCAGGTCCGGCACCTGCCAGGCCGGCCCGAGGATGCCCAGCGTATCTTCGTGGATCAGGCCGGCCTCCCGCAGCTCCGCTCTCAACTCGTCGGGGTGATGGAAGAACGCTTCCGGGAAGGTGTGCAGCCAATCCGGCGGGTCACGGCGATGACCCGTCGTCGCCTCGGTTCGGATCATCCGTTGATAGGCCGGATCGAACACGTACCCGCGGACCAAGCCGAAGATCAGGCCCGCATAGCGCGTAATCGCGAAAGCCAGCAGCACTCCGCCCGGCCGCAGCACGCGCCTGGCCTCGGCGATGGCCCGCAGCCGGTCGGTCCGATCCGGCAGGTGATACAGCGGGCCGTGCATGATGACGGCGTCGGCGACGGCGTCGGAAAGCGGAAGCTCACGGGCATCGCCGACTTTCATGCTGGCGAGTCGCGGCGAGCCCGGGCTCTGCGATTGTCGGACGGCCTGCTCGATGTGGCGAGGGACGAGATCGACCAGGTGAACGGTATAGCCGAGCCCCGCGAGCCAGAAGGAATACACGCCCGAGGCTCCGCCGACATCGACAATGACCGCAGGCGCCAGCGGCAGATAGCGGGCGATGAGTTCTCGCGTTCGGATGAGCTCGAGCGGGCCGATGTCCTTGGTGAGGCGCTCGGCCTCGTCGTATTCGCCGTAATACTTGATGGTGTCACGCGCGGCGGACTTGGAGGATTCGGGGGGATTCATGCGGTCATCGCCTTACCGCGAGCCATTGTTCGTCGAACTCTCGCCCGCTCACGACGTGTACGGCCCCCGCGGATCCTGCTCCTCGTCTTCCTCATCTTCATCGTCCGCGTCGTCGTCCCGCTCTTCGTCGAGGCCCTGCTTCCAGGAATCGGCTTCCTCATTCTCCTCGATTTCCTGCTCCATGTGCCGGAACATTTTTTCCTGGAGCGGTTGCAGGCGCTTGTAGATTTCCAGCGTCGCCTCGTAGGCGGCGACCAGCCGGTCGAGCTTCTGGGTCATTTCGCTGGTACGCAGAAGCTGCCATTTGACGAGGCACTCCGGCTCTTTGATCGTGCCAAACGGATCGCACTTGAAGGCCAGCTGCCCCGCCGGGCCTCGCATGAAGAACTCGCATTCGCTGCACTGGATCACCGCGCATCTCCATCGCCGGAGCCGGTCGACGGAGGCGGTGCCAGCCGCCTCCTTCTCAGCCCCGCTGCGGTGCAATGCTTCGGCCCTTCGGCCGAGCTTATTCGCGTAGACCAATATACCGCTTGACATGACCCTGCGAAACCAAACGGTCCAGCGCGAACCGCCGTTACTTTGGCGGCAGGGCAGACTCATGGCAGGCTCGGCGCCTTCGTCCGGCGCCTGGCGTTGTGACACGCTGCTATCCGGAGCGGACGGGGCTCTTCGGTGAGGGGATGGCGTGGCGCCGCGTATCGTGTCTGTTGCGCTGCTTCGATGCGCCGCGATGCTCAGGCGCCTACCAGATGTAGTCGCCCGCGGTCTTCGCCCTAGTCTCGTAGAGGTCGACATCCTGGTGCCACCACTTGCGGAGCGAGGGGGCGACCTCCTGGAGGCGTTCTCGGCGATGGGTTTCTTCCTTGGCGATGCCGCTGGCCAAATCGCGCATGTTCTCCTCGCGCATCTCAATGCGACGTCGCGAATATGGATCCAGACAGCCCGCGACCATGCAAAGCAATGCAATGGAGATGATTGCCAGAAGATATCGACGCAAGGTCAACTCCTTGTCGGGCTCGGCTGCGATGAAGCCGGCGGAGACCCGGTTCACCGCGGAGTAAGGAATCTCCGCCTGGCACGGCGCCTCCCTGTCACTGGCCGCGGGCCGGACCACAGTCGTCGGCATCACCTTCTAAGGGTGGAAGCCCGCGCGGTTGCATGGGGGCGCGCGGGGGTGATGGCGATCAGGCGTCATAAGTGTTGTATCGGCGTGGTGGTGGCCAGATGGCGGAGTTGAAGACAATTAACGATATATAATGACTATAACTCTTGTTTACATTCCTCTCTGCCTGTTTTTCAGTTCCAGTTTGTGGACTCGAAACTGCGGTGCTTGTGGCGATGGAACTGGCCTAGTTCCACGTGGAACATGCCAGTTGGTCTCGTTTCACGAGGCGGAAGCATGGAGGTTATCGCGTGGCCACAAGGCGGGTGAGCGGCCGCGAGCTGTGTCCCAGCAACGCGAGGCTGCTGGGCGGTGGACCGCAGGGACGGTTGGGGGGGTCTGCCGGCGGGATCCAGAATCGCAGGAGTGGGGCACGAGGAAATAGGAAGAGCCGGGCATTCTAGGGTGATCATTCATACTTTTCGTGCCCACGGCCGACGCAGACGGTGTTCCGTGAGCAGCCGCGTTCGGTAGCCAAGCCTGGTCATCGCGTCGCAGCCGAGAGCGACCGTCGTGAGGCAGATGACATGTCCATGTTCCACGTGAAACAGGCGGTTGAGCCGAGCGCGGGCTGGCATTAGAATGGGGCCCCGTCACCGCAAGGCCATTGGCCAGTGGCGACCCAGAGCCAGGGAGAATGTGCGTGTCCAAAGACCAAAAACGCCTGGGGCGCGGCCTGTCGTCTTTGATGGCGCCAAGTGTCACGCGCGAAGGCATCACGCTGACGGCCCCTCCTGCTACCGGTCGTATGCTTGAAGGAGTGCGAGGGCTGCCTTCAGTTAACCGGCTGACGGTTATTCCAGTCGACGCTGTTCGGAGCAATCCCGCACAGCCGAGGAAGACCTTTGATGAAGCTAGTCTGGCCTCGCTGGCGGCCTCACTTCGCGAGCGGGGAACATTGCAGCCAATTGTGGTTCGCCCAGCCGGGGATGGCTACGAGCTCGTCGCAGGCGAACGACGTCTTCGGGCCGCTCGCCTCGCGGGGCTCACCGAGCTTCCCGCGATCGTCCGCTCGACGGGCGATGACGAGATGCTCGAGCTCGCCCTAGTCGAGAATATACAGCGGACAGACCTGAATGCCGTTGAGCGGGCGCGTGGTTATCGGTCTATGCAGGAGGTTTATGGCCTATCCCAAGAAGAGATTGGGAATAAGATGGGGGAAGATCGAGCAACGGTAGCGAACTACATCCGCCTGCTCGGCTTGCCTCCAGAGGTGCTGGAGATGGTGGCCGATGGTCGGATCGGGATGGGCCACGCAAGAGCGCTGCTAGGATGTAAAGATATTCACACCCAGTTATCTCTTGTATCTCGCCTTCTTCAAGAGGGATGGTCGGTACGACGGCTTGAACGGGAGGTGGCCCACCCGCGGTCGCCGGCAGAATCATCAACGAAGCAGGGGGCGGCACGTCCGGCGGTGAAGGATCTTGCGGAGCGGCTGAGCGCGGCACTGGGAGCAAAAGTGCATATTAAAGAGGGACGGCGTCGGCATTCCGGTCGGATCATTATCGAGTATACGAGTCTGGACGAATTCCAACGCATTGCCGCATTGCTAGGGGTCGGCGACGATGGCGCTTGAACGCGGACCTCGCCGAAGCGGAGCAAGCAGCGGCGGCGGATGACGTTGCGCCGGGTGGCGCGTAGCGGATCGGCAAGGCTTGCGGCAGGACTGGTTCAGGGCGGCAGCATGCCGGCCAAAAGAGGAGACGAGCGACCCATCAAGCGATGCCGGAGGACAGGGGCTTTGGTCGAAGGATTGGTTTGTCCGCTGGGCGAGTACGCAGCGTCTCACGCAAGGCGGCGCTCGAGGTAGCGACCTGATGCAAGGAACCGCGAAACGCGAGGGGGTATGGTTAGGCGACGTCCTGGTCGCGGCGTGCGCCTGTCTGCTCACGGTGGCGATTCTGGGATCGGGGGTTTATCTCACCTGGAAGCTTTTGGAGCGCCGGGCGGTGAACACCAGCGTACGGAGCTTTGTATCGTCGCTGCAGAATCGGTCGCCCGGGGAGTTGGAGGAACGGGCGGCGGAGCTGAAGAAGAAACCGAAGGTAGCGAAGTACGTGCTGCCGGAGATCCGGCGCACGCTGCGCACGGCGAACTCGGAGCAACAGATGTGCGCCGCGATTCAGATTGCCCGGACCTTCGTGGACGATCGCTCCATCAGGAGGGCGCTGGTGCGGCTGCGGAACGACGAACGAGAGGCGGTGGCCGCGGCGGCGGTGGAGGCGCTGGGCGGGGTCGATCCGCCGGAGCTGGCCGCCAGCCTACTAGGGGAGTGCCTGACGGGCGAGAGTGACACCACCATGTCACCGGCGGTTATAGATGAGGCGTGCGCCGGCCTGATCCGCCTGGGGCCGGCGGGGAGGGCGGAAATGCAGAAGAGGCTGGCATCGTTGTCGGTCGACCGCCGAGTATGGATAGCGCGGTACTTGAAGGAGGCGGATGTGCGGGACCGTTCGGACTGGCTGGCTCTGCTGCGCTCGGACGGGGATGAGAAGGTGCGGAACGCGGCACAGGAAGCGGAAGAGGAATCGACCGCGCGGAAAACGAAGGAGCTCTCCGCGGCGCAGAATGGATGATCGGAGTACCGCCGTCACACCAGGGCGATTTGTGAGACAACGCGTGGGCGGGATTTGATGGAGCGAGGCCGCCGGATGGGCGCGCAGGAGTGTTGAGTGCAGGAGTTCTTCTTTTCTTTCGTGGGTAAGTGGTCGTACCTGGGTCTCGTTGCGGTGCTGCTGGCGGCGGGCTTCGGGCTGCCGTTGCCCGAAGACATACCGTTGCTGGCCGCGGGGTGGCTGGTTTACAAAGGCGACGCGGACCTCGGATTGATGATCACGACGGGCCTGTTCGGCGTGCTGCTGGGGGACAGCATTTTGTTCGCGATGGGCCGCGGATACGGCATGCGGATTCTGGAGCACCGGTTTCTGCGGCGGATCGCCAGACCATGGCTTCTGGCCAGAGCGCAGGCCCTGTACGACGGGCACGGGGCGAAGATCCTCTTCGCCGCAAGGTTCATGCCCGGCTTCAGGTCGGTGGTGTTCCTGAACGCGGGCATCTTTCGCGTGCCTTACTGGAAGTTCATCGCCTTTGACGGCGGAGCGGCGTTGATCTCCGTGCCGGTGTGGATATGGGTGGGGGCGAAGTTCAGCGAGCATCTTCATCATCTGCTGGGCGAAGCGAGAGTGGCGTCATACGTGATCGGCGCGGCGCTGGTCGCGGCAATCGTGGTATGGGCCTGGTGGGAGCATCGTCACCTGCAGAAGAAGCGGCGGTTGCTGGAGGCCGCAGGGGCGGGCGGCGGCGCCGGCTCGCCGCCGACTTCCGGCGCGGGAGGGCCCGCGGTTTCAACTCCATCGTCCCTGAAGGACACCAGATCACACTGTTCCGTGAAGGAAAATCCCGGAACGTCGCCGGTCAAGCCCGTGGGAGTGACGGGCGCAGGCTGCTCGGCGGCCAAGCGGGCGAATTGACGGGGGGGCGGAGCGATTTCCGCCGGGTGCCGTGTGCGGCGGTCAAGGCGGCGCCGACGCGGGGGAGCCGGCCGCGGCTCAGGCGTGATACGGCGGCCCCTGAAGGTTCCTGCCGGGAGGACGCGACGAAGCATCCTTGGCGGCCTGGAGACGGTTTCCGACTATCTGAAGCACCTCCCTGACAAACGCATATTCGCACTGGGCAACACAGCGTTCGAGTTGCTCCTGATCGAGGCAGTAGCGCGGGCATTCTTCAGAAAAAGTCTTGCGCTCGGTGTAGCGCGGACCGCCGTAGAGATCGAGGAAATCCCGGGCGACAAGGGCAAGTGTGAAGCCGCATTCATCGCGATCATGCGTGATGAAGAACAGGCCTTTTTCCATTGCCTGGAAATTCGGCTTGTAGCCGTCGAGCCGGAGACTGCCATCGGCCAGGAACGCATCGCGAGTCGTCCAGGTCGCGCCGCAAAGGCTACACACCCTGAAAGGGATCACAGTCATTCCGATCACCGTTTGGTTCCGTTCCCAGACGTTGCCACTACAGCCAAACCCAAATCCGGAATCCTGAAGCGATAGGACATGCTCGCACCTCCGGAAAGAGAGTTGTCTCACGACCGATGGAGGCGTGCCGGAGAAAAGTGCCCGAACCGTGGTGATCATCGTTCGGACAAGGAACCGCGCGCCGCCGCAGTCGCTTGAAACCCTATTATACCACGTCGCCCTTGCCGGCGAGCTCGAGGCGCTGGAGCTGAAATACCCCGGTCAATTCAAGGTGGCGCTGTATGAAGTCGGCGAATCGGTGACCCCGCCCGAACCAGGGGGGGACATGAATCGACGAGCAAATCGCTAGTGGTTGGCAGAGAATCTGAGAACTCGAGGCGGCGGGAGTCAAACCCGCGCCCTGGGGAGGCCGGCGAGACTGGGAGTGCCCGCCCGGACGGATGCCGTTACAATCGTGCGGCGCTCGACGACGATTGGCCGCGGCCTGAAGGAGATCGGCCCAGTGGTGGACTCATCCGTTGAACCCCATGGCGAACCCGCGATTCGTGTGATGATGATGCCGCGGGACACGAACCCCAGTGGGACAATCTTCGGCGGCGTCATCCTGAGCTACATAGACCAGGCAGGCGGGATCGAGGCCCACAAACTCAGCCCTCATCGACTCGTCACGGTAGCGATGGACTCCGTGCAGTTCAAGGAGCCGGTCTACGTCGGCGATATGTTGAGCTTTTATGCCAAGGTCGTCTCGATTGGGCGGACATCGGTCCGGATCCGCGTCGACGTGGAGGCGACTCGTTACCGCGAGCCCCAGGTGCGGGTGCCGGTGACGACGGCAGAGATTATCTATGTCGCAGTGGACGAGAATCAGCGGCCGATTCCGGTGCGTTCTGTCCCCCCGGCGTCTTCCACCTGAGTCGCCCGCCCCACCACAGCCCCCGGGCAGTCCAGGCGGAACCGGCCCGCTCCACCTGACATCGGGGGCGATCACTCCACGAGGTTATGTAGTGCCGACGGACGATACGGATGCTTGGGTGGACAAGGGACCATTTCAACGCTCCCGAGCGGAGTGAGGTTTTACACCCACTTTCACAAAACCAGCCTAGGAACGTCAAAACGGATTGGAGGCGGCGGGAATCGAAAGTGCACGCCGCCCCACGAAGAAAACGGCAGGAATCGATAAAAAACGCGGTTGGCGAGGGACTTACAGCGATCTCGACCTGACCACTCAAGACCCGTCAAGACTGTCGAAAACCGCGTTTATCGGGTACCTATCGGGTACTCGGATTTCAGTCGTCGCCAATAGTTGGTGTCGGTCATTCCGCGCGAAGCGAACAACGCGATTGAACGCCACGTGAGCGACTCCGTGCCAGTCGCACTGAGCATATGCCCGTCGTTCTTCATCATGGGCGGCGACGAAACGCAGCGCCAGGCATCGGGCCGCCGAGTCATGGCCGGACTCTCTCGATTGTCAGTGCAAACCACCTCGCTCGGTCCTATGCAATCGCCGGCGAGGGCAAGCTGCGGCGTACGATCTGTCCTCGGGTACCGCGGCCTTATCAGAACCGGTAGCCCATCCGGACCCAATAGTGCCAATCCGCGATCGCCTGACTGGTCTGGTCGTCCGTGTCGTCATGGGGCTTCAACTGCGACAGGGGCACAGCCAAGCCGTCCTTCCCCCAGCGGATGGTGACGAACATCTCGTGGCCACATTCATCCTCATCCGGCATGCCAATGACTTCAACCTCGTCTTTGACCCGCAACGGCGAAATGGAACGCTTGGCGATGCAGGTAGCGGTGTAGGGGAAGTTGAATTGACTTTCGAGGTAGTAATACCATCCCATCGCTCGCTCGTCCTCACCATAGGCATCAACAACGATCTCCATCAGGATGCGTTGTTCACGTTCTCTGTCATGCTTTGACTGGCGCTTCGCCATCACCCGACCTCCTCTATCCTGCTCGCCGCCGCTCTCCAATCGAGCATGTTGCCTGTACGTATTGCGCCCTTCTTACTGGATGCGGAGCGCCACGAAAAGTCCCCGGGGTGTCCCAAGTTGCCATGACAAAGGCGGCTTCTACTCCGCCTGTAATTCGTTTGAGGCGTTTGTGAAGCGTTTGAGTTGTTCTTGGGGCGTTGATATGTAATGGGCGGATCGGCCGGTCCTCCTGTCATTTTCAATCATCTCACGGAATCTGGTGAGCCTGAGTCTAAGAAGATGTGCTGTCGCGAGGCGGTAGCAACGCGAGGCCGGCGGCCGGCGGTGATGGACAAACCCGGAGCGTGGGCGATAATCGCACTGGGTCGCTCGGAGTGCTGCGGCTTATGACGCCGGGTGTACCGGCGGTTCCGGCAGGGGATGTCACATGCTTCGCCTTTCCAGTCCTTCTTCTGAACTACGCCCCAAGCGGGGCCTCGGGTTCCAGCGTTTGGAGAAGCCGCTTCACCGGGTCATCCGCGAGGCCCAGGATGACTTCACATGCGAGTCACTCCTGCTCGACGGCGCTGAGATCGAGGAGTTGGCAGAGATCCTCGTGGACTTCGCGGAAGACGTTCATTGCGAAGTGGGTTTGTGGGAGGCCTACGAGCGGTTCAACAGGGAGTTTTTCCAGACCCCGCTACCCATGATCGCCGCGGAAGAGGTCGATCGAGGGTCCGCGGGGCTCAGCCGGGCGCGGATCCAACATCTGCTCTGGGTTCTGTATCCCGAGCTCGTCCCTGGCCTGATACTCGCTCCCGGTCACGCTGATCTCCTCCATTTGGCCGAAGCAGTGCGGGCCTTCCTGGATCGCGAGCTCCGGTCCGCTCCCAGGGAATCCTCCACCAAGACCTTCCTGCAGGCGCCCAACGAGTACGGCTGGGATGTGAAGCGGAAGCTCATCTGGCTGGGCACGGAATCCTATCTCTTTCGCCTTTTCTACCGGGCGTACTTGGAGAAGGAGGGCGATCCTAAGAACACCATCACCCATACCGACGATTTCGTGTGCCAGCAGTGCACCCACTGGTCCGGCCTCGGGGCCATCGACATCCTGGCCTATGCCCTCGACCTGACCGAGAACGATCGCCGGGACCTCCGCAGTTGGTACGAGCGACACGCTTCTTTCTATGAGATGCGATCCGTCAGCAACGAAGTCCTGGATGCCCGGAATGTGATCAGCGGCGACATGTACCGCGTTCGGATCAACATGGACCGGCACCCCTTCGAGCGCGGGCAGGTCTTCTTCGGCAGCCTGGTCCCGTGGCGGGGAGAGTGGTACTGGTCCGGGATGCAGCGGTCATACGGCCCCGCCGCGAATATAAACCTCGATGATCTTCGAAAAACGATGAGAAGGACCAGCCCGGGCATCGTGTGCCGCTTCTGGAAGGAATACGAGGCGCAGGTGCGGGAGCGGGCGAAGAAGTTGCACGAGGAGCTGCTGGCCTACTCGGGACGAGACCTGGTGGTGTACACCGATGGTCTGGCCATGGCCGCGGACTGGCAGAAGGAAATCCGCGCCCAGTGGGAATCACGACCGGCCGAGGAGCGAGAGAAAGTGATGCAGCGGCATGGTCTCGGTAAGGGTCCCCCGAGCGTACGAATTCCTCCGGACTTGTTGGAGAACAAGAGCGGTATCGGCGTGTTTCTTAACCCTGATGAAGGGAAGGAAATCGTACAGGACTTTAATTCCCTCCTCTCCGGGCTGCGGCGCAAAGGAGAGGGTCTGTCCGATGACGAAGCCGATGTCATCCGCAGGTTCTTTCAGTTTTCGGCAGTCAGCCCCCGATTTGCGCAGAGGTTGATTCAGGACCACGGAACTGAATCCATCCGGGCGGCCTTTCTTGTCAGGGACGACGCGCCCGGCTATTGGCTTGACTATTTGCTGCGTGCTCACAAGGGCGAGTACTACCGGAAACGCTACCCCTCGGTTGCGGTGGTGTGAGAAAGAGAAGACGCAGCCCTGCCGGACTTGCCTGGCCTGCAACCTACTCGGCAGCAAGATGATCGTGTTCGCAGGAGCACTATCTACCAATGACAGGGGTCGGCCGCGGAACGCCTAACATTGCAGCACCGAACCGATTGACGCATCGGAGAACATCGAGGCGCGTTTCACGCAACGCGACTAGTCAATCGGCGTCCCCGGTCAGCGCGTGAAGGTAGGCATGGTAGGCGTACACGCGATCTCGCTCTTTTCCCGTGATCTCACGCAGCACATCAGCCTGCACGAGGGCGGTGATCGCTTTGGACGCGGTTGGCTTGCTCGTCTTCAGCAGCTGTATGGCCCTGGGCAATGTCATCATCGGGTGAGTGGGAAGCAGGTCCAACAGCCGGACGGCCGGAATCGTCACACCCTCGCGAACCAGGAGCCTCTTGCGATCTTCGCTGATGAGCCTGAACACTCGCTGGACGACCGCCACGCCATCGCCGGCCGCTTCGCGGACACACTCCAGATAGAACGCGGTCCAGCCCTCCCAATCGCCCTGGGCGCGAACCGCCAGCAGCCGGTCATAGTACTCCTGCTGGTGCCGCTTGAGCGCCAGACTGAGGTACAGCAGCGGCGATGTCAGCACGCCCCAATGCTCGAGGAGCAGCGTAATCAATAAGCGGCCAATGCGGCCGTTGCCGTCCAGGAACGGGTGAATGGTCTCGAACTGCACATGGGCAAGCCCTGCCCGGATCAATGGTGGAAGCGGATCGTCCCTGTGCAGCCACTTCTCAAGCGCCGACAAGGCAGCGGGCACGGCATCCGGCGGAGGAGGCACAAATCGGGCATTACCCGGCCGCGTGCCGCCGATCCAGTTCTGCGAACGTCGGATCGCTCCCGGCTGGCGATTGGCCCCGCGAGATCCATGCATCAGGCGCCGGTGAGTCAGGCACAGCAACCGGGTGCTGAGCGGCAGGCCCTTGGGTTTCGACAACTCCCCGCGGGCCCACGTCAGCGCATCAACATAATTGCAGACCTCCTCGACATCGTCCGGGCGCTTGGCCTTGCTGGTCGCCTCGAACTCGAGAACGTCCTGGAGCGTGGCCTGCGTGCCTTCGATCTGCGAGGAGATCACGGCCTCTTTGCGGACGAAGCCGTACAAGAACCAGTCAGGACTCGGGACCATCGTACCAGCCACGGCGAGATGCCCCAATGCAGCCGTCGCTTCGGATAGAAGCCCACTCAATCGCCGGTCAACGACGAGCGGCGGATTCGTGGGCGGCAACGGGCGGGGCACGAAGGCCTGGACGCTTTCCCCGCCGGCGGCGGTCGTTCGGTAGGTGCCGGTCTGCCGTTTCATGGCTGGTTTGCTCCACTTTACCAAATCATACCGCTAGTAAAGCACTCTTACCTAAGATCGGCCACTAATCAAGCCCTCTTTACCTGGATTCGGCGTGGCTGATCGGACGGGGTCGTCATCAAGCCGAAGCAATGCCCCCGTCGTGGCAGAGGCGCTGAGCCACAAAAGGCTCGGGCAATCGGCGCGGACGACGGTACGCCGAAGGCCGTTGTACCCAGCATTGTACTGAATGACGGGGAAGGCTCGCGAAAAGCATCGATCGCGACCAATGCCGATAGTCGTGAATCAACAAACGAACCACTGCCGTGCAACGAGTTGCGCATCGTTGCTCAAGAAATTATGACTTATTAAGGCGATAATGAGAAGTTTGCCCCCGAAGAAAACGGCGGGAATCGATAAAAAACGAGGTTGGCGCAGGACTTACAGAGATCTCGACCTGACCGCTCAAGACTGTCGAAAACTGCGTTTATCGGGTACGCGCTTTTTTGGCGCGCGCAAGTTTATCCGAGCTCTCAGTTTGCGACTGGAGGCGGCGGGAATCGAACCCGCGTCCTCGAAAACGTAACCCCTTGTCAATCCTCATCCGGCGCTGGTGACCATGAGGGGTGTTGTAGTGGGCGTTGTACTGAAAGCCAGCGAACTGCTGCGAAAGATCCTGGCTTGGCGGCAATCGTGACCGCGTGGCCGACACTTCCCGAGCCGAT
>DATKKX010000376.1:0-6453 GCA_035542775.1 Phycisphaerae bacterium
TGCTGTGCGTCTGGATCGAGTGCCGCAGCATGCCGAACATCGACAGCGAGAAGGTGAGGAAAACGTTGATGCTGTAGAGGACGACCAGGCTGTGAACGCTGCCGTGGGCCCACAACAGGATGGCGATCGACGCCACGCCCATCATGAAAATGCCGTTCTGCGTGGTCAGACGCTCGGAAAGCTGCGAGAAGCGATGCGGCATCCATGAGTCCACGGCCATGTTGGCCAGGACGCGCGGGCCGTCGACGAAGCCCGCCTGAGCGCCGACGATGAGCAGAGCGGCGGCGGAGAGCATGGTCAAGAGGGTAAATGCACGTCCGCCCGGTATGTTCGCGGTCATGGTCTGGAGCAGCACGGCGTTGGTGGTCTTGCCTTCAACGTGCGGCGGGATGTGCCAGAGCAAATACAACAGGAGGAGCCCGCCGGCGGTGAACGCCAGCGAGATCGCCATGTAGAGCATGGTCCGCTTGCCGGTCTGCACCTTCGGCTCTCGAAGGATCGGCAGACCGTTGGAGACAGCCTCGATGCCGGTGTAGGTGCCGCCGCCAAGCGAGTAGGCGTGCAGGAAGAGCAGAACCATGCCGCCCAAACCGAGGGCCGAGAAGCCGCCGCGGAAGCCGGTGCCCAGCTCGGCGATGTCTGAGCCGATCTCGGGCACCTTCGCGGCGATGCCACCGACGATCGTGATCAGGTGCGTGAGGGCGAACACGAGGAAGATCGGGGCCAGGGTAAGCACGGACTCGCGGACGCCGCGAATGTTCAACACCACCAGCGTGATGATGACCGCGATGTCCAGGGGGACCTTCAGGGAATGCCAGGCCGGATCGACGAAGCTGAACAGCGCCGCGCCGGCGGAGGCGATCGAAACGGAGATGGTCAGGACGTAGTCGACCAGCAAGGCACATCCCGAAACAACGCCTGCCCGCGCCCCCAGCAGGGAGGTCGCCACCACGTAGCCGCCGCCGCCCTGCGGAAAGTGCTCGATGACGCGACTGTAGCCGGCCGCGATGATGAAGACCGTGAAGGCGGTGAGACCGGCCAGGCCGACCGCAAGATAGGAGTGCTCCCCCAGGGCGCGGAAGGCTTCCTCGGGACCGTACGCCGAGGACGAGAGCCCGTCGGCGCCGAGACCGATCCAGGCCAGAATCGGTATGAGCGACATGCGGTGAAAGAGCGACCGATCGTGCAGGTCCCGCGGCGGCCCGAAGAGGATGCGGCGCAGGCGGCTGGTCAGTTCCGGTTGCTCGTCCAATTGATTCATGGGGTCTACAATGATAGCCGTTCCGCCGGATCGCGCCCACGCAGGCTGCACGAACGTCGTTCGCGGGGGTGAGCATAAGAAGTACCCGGCAGGGAGGCAACTCCCAGGGCCGCCGTCGCAGGGGCTAAAGCCGGAAACGGAGGGCTTCCACCGCTGGAATGTCTCAAGCTGGCCCGCGCGAACACCACTTGCCTGTGGTACCATCTGCTCGCCAGGAGGGCGAGCAACCGTGACGGCGAACAGCAGAGCGCATCGAAGGCATTGGCCGGCGCTGGGGGTCCGGATGGCCCGGTTGCTCTGCCGTCAACCGGAGCGGACCGGCGACCTGGTTCGAGGCAGCTACGATCGCATCGCCGCCGGCTACGACGACGCGTGGACGCACCACATGCGCGATCTGTCGCTGCGGCTGCTGGAACTGGTTTCCCCGCCGCGGGGGGCGATCGGCCTCGACCTCACTTGCGGTACCGGCTTCGTCACCGCTGAACTGAACACGCGTACTGGCGGACCGACGATCGGTGTCGATTCATCGCCGGGCATGCTGGAGATGGCGCGGACAAAGTACGGCGAACGATGCGAGTTCGTGCAAGCGGACGCCATGGACTACCTGCGAGCCTGCCCGCGGCGGTCGGTGGACGTTGTGACCTGCGCATGGGGCTTGGGCTATTCCCGCCCGGTAGCGGTGATTCGCGAGATCAGTCGCGTTCTTCGACCCGACGGGCGCGTGGGGATCATTGACAACACGTCGTTCTCGCTGGCGCGCGTAATCTGGTCATCGATGCTGGCCTTCGCGGAACAGCCGGCTGCGCTGCGGCATACCATGCGGGTCCGCTTCCTGCCGGCAGGCTGCGTGCTTTCGGCGATCATGCGGACCTGCGGGCTGGCGGTGCGAAAGGCGTACGACGGATCGAGGACGTACTATGTGCCCGATGGCCGGTCGGCGATCGCCCGGCTTACCGCGACGGGAGCGGCGGCGGGCTTCGAGTTTGCGGCGGATGAGGCTCACCGCGACCAAGTATTCGTCCGCTTCGCCGAGATCATCGAAAGGACGGCCATGACCGATCAGGGCGTCGCCATCACGCACCGCTACCTGGCGGCCGTCGGGGAAAAGCGATGACCGACCTGCTGCGATTGTGCCGCCTGTACTACGCTGTGCCGATGGCTCTCGCATACACCCTGACGGTCTGTTATGCGCTGGGCGGCGAGATGGATGGGCAGTGGGTCGGCACGTTGCTGTCCTCATCGGCGCTGGCCCTTGTCATTGCAGCGGCGTATGTATTCAACGACGTCTGTGACCGGCAGGTGGATTGCATCAACTCGCCACAGCGACCTATCGCAGTGGGCCGCGTTCGGCCGGGGGTTGCGATCGTGATGAGCACAGCGCTCCTCGCGGCGGGCTTGACCATCGGCGCGATGTGCCGGCGGGAGTTGCTGGCGGTTTTGTCCCTCGTAGCCGTGGGACTGGTCATC
The DNA here is from genome assembly GCA_035542775.1 of Phycisphaerae bacterium. GTDB lineage: Bacteria > Planctomycetota > Phycisphaerae > UBA1845 > UTPLA1 > DATKKX01. The sequence continues at coordinate 2,729 of DATKKX010000376.1, forward strand.
TACGACCTTTTCTCGAAGCGTCTGGGCATCGGCAAGCAAATTCTCGTGGCGGCGTTGATGACGAGCATTTATCCGCTGGCTTTCGCCCAGGCCGGCGGAGCGGCGGGGAATCGGGCGGCGACGCTGGCGATCTTCCCGGTGTGGATGTTCCTGACCAGCTTTGGATACGAAGTCCTCAAGGATGTCCGCGATGTCCGCGGCGATCTCGCGGCAACCGCACGGCCTTCATGGATTCAGCGAAACCCACGACTGGGCCGGCAGGTATCGGCCGCCGCGATACTTGTCGGCGCGGTTGCCCTGATCGGCCCGTGCCTGACCGGCTGCGGATCGCTGTACATGTCAATCGCCGCCCTGGCAATGCTCGCGGCAATTGCGGCAGCGTTTCAGTCGACGCGGCGGGCGATGACATTGATATATGTCGAATGCCTGCTGGTGGGCGTCGCCGCAACGGCGGATCTCATCTTTCTCGGCAGGTGAGAGTGGACGGCCCCTTAAGTAGGCGCTTGTATCCCTCTGGAAGAGGATCAGTAACGCTCCGCCGAGGGCAGAGCGGCTCGCTCTTTTCTCGCGGTAATGGCAGCCTGGTAAACTCCGCAGCGACGTCGGCGGCGGCCGCGGCAGACAGCTCTCGCGTCACCTTGCCCATCAGGCAGCCGCATCGCGGCAGGGGGAAGAACGTCCCCATTCGCTCCCAGATCTCCGCCAGCGGCTCGACGGTCACGTCACCGAAGCTCAGCGGCGTCAGGTCGCAGGGACATACTTGGCCGGTTGCGTCGATGAAAAGATGGTGGAAGCCGGCGCCGCAGCCGAAGAGCTCGTCCGATTCCAGATAGGCGTTGCACACCACGGTGGGGCCCTCGCGGCGGCGGTTGTGGCTGATATGGAAGTCGCGGAGTGCCCTCGACTCCTGCGGCGTGAGCATCTGCGAACCGCAGCGAACCCAGGCACCGGTCGCAACCGGGGCAAGCACGCGGAACTCACCGACGCCCCACCGGCGGGCCAGCTCGTAGATGGATTCCAACTCCCCAGCGGCGACTCGCTCACGCATGCCGACGGTCGAGACGGCGGTATAGACGCCTGATTCAAGGCACTCTTCGACGGCGGACTGCGCCATGGCGAAAGAGCCGGCCTGACCGCGGATGCGATCGTGCGTCGCTGCGTCGGCGGATTCGAGGCCGATGGTGACGCAAGAGACGCCCGCTGCGGCGAGGCGCCGGGCACGCTGGGCGTCGAGGCCGTAGCCGGCGGTGAAGACGATGCAGACCATCTCGGGGGCCGCGGCAGCGACGATGTCTTCCAAGTCGTCACGCAGCAGCGGCTCGCCGCCGGTCAGGCCGAGCGTGCAGGTGCCCAGCGATTTGATCTGGCCAATGATGTCAAGCATTTGCTCTCGCGACATCTGCCCCGCCGGTCGGCCCGTATAGCTGCAATGTGGGCACCGGAACGGGCACGCGCTGGTGGCGGCAAGGTACGTGGAATATGGCACGCGGCGACGATCGATGAGAGCCCGGCAAAATCGATCAAAGGCCCGCGACGGGTAGGGCGGGAAGAAGGTGTTGATGCGGATCTGGCCGTCAACGCGATGGGGCTTCTCGAACCGCAATCGGCGAAGGAGATACCACAGGTGCCCGGTCGGCACTCGCCCCACCATCGTGGCGAACATCCGCATGATCTGGAATGTGGTGGCGAGGCTCATGTGGGGGCGTCCGAGGAATCATGGGGCGCATCCGAGCGCATGCGTATCGTGGCAGCGCCCACGTTGGCGGCGTCAGCTTTGCATCGCAAGACATAGCCGCAAATCGCGCCGAGCACCGCTCCGCTGGGGATTCCGAAGATCAAGCCCACGACAAGGCCATCGAGGTGCCATGCATCGGTGGCGGCCCATACGTAAATCATCAAACACGCGTGCAACAATACAGTGGCAAGCGAACCGACAGCGATTCCAACCGAGGCGCCAAGTCCCACCAGTCCGCGGCGGTCGAGCATCGCCGGCCGGATCATCACTCGGCACCAGAAGATGCCCGCCAACAGGCCGCTGGCCGCCCCGCCGCCAATGCCTGCGACAGGGAGCAACGGAAGCAGATCACGCTCACCTTCATGAGGAAGCACGTACGGTACCATCGCGAGAAGCCCCATGAAGGCCGCGATCAGCGTCGAGGCGGTACACACGAAGATGGTTAAGCCGCTGTACGACTTGGGGCGAAGAGGTGTGGATGATGACATTGGCTGGTTTCCCTTGAGATCACTATCCAGCCTACTCCAATGCTGAAGCCCCAACAAGCAAGCGAAAACGGAAACGCCAGGATCGGGGGGCGGGGATTATGGGGTTGTATCGCTGGGGCTGCGCGGCGCCTGAGCCATGGGCGGAGCAACGACTGTTGCCTTCGGAGTGCCGTCGGTATCGGCGACTGCAAACGCACTGCGATAGGCGCCGCCGCTGATGCCGCCGACAACGGCGCCGATTGGAATCGCGAGTGCGATGCCCAACCGCATCAGCCACGTCTCCCGTTCTCCTGTGAGCAGCATCAAGCCGGCATGCAGCAGTGCGGCCGAAATCACTCCGACGGCAATACCGATGAGCGCACCGATCCTGGCCAGTTTTTCGCGACGCTTCGGCGTTGCCAGCGTGATCATCACGCAGCTCCAGATGATGCCTGCGATCACCCCCGTCACGGCACCCCAGCAGAAACCGAAACCCACCAGCCCTTCCCCACGCAGTTCGTAGGCAGGCCGGTAGGTATCTCCGGCAATCGCTCCCATGATGCCGGCCACGACGGCAGCTCCGATGCAGACCGAGATGGTCAAACCGAGCAAACGTCTAGGGCAGGTGGGTATGATCAGTGGCATCGGGTAGTTCCCGTTCAGATTGAGTGTGAGTATACCCCATGGCAACGAGCGCAACAACGAAAAGAGGGTTCACCGATCGAGCCGCGGAGTCTTACGGCAAATCCGAATCATCACGCTAAGCCGCAGGCAGACCATGCCCCGGCTTGTTGGCGTACAACAGCCAATAGGCGATGGGAATGACAAACAGCGTGAAAACCGTCGAAGCCAACAGCCCGAAGATCAGCGACCAGGCCAGACCGGAGAAAATCGGGTCGATGGTGATCGGGGCGGCGGAGAGCATGGCCGTGCCGGCGGTCAGCAAGATCGGGCGCAGCCGGACCACGCGGCTCTCCATGATCGCATCAAAGAGCGAGCGGCCGCGGGCCAGCGACAAGTGAATGAAATCCACCAAGATGATCGAGTCGCGTGTGACGATCCCCGCCAGGGCGATCATGCCGATCATGCCCGTGGCAGTGAAGAAGATCGGGTCGGCATAGGGGCCGACCTGCCCGCTGGAGATCGCGTTGAGCAGCCAGAAGCCGGGCATAATGCCGAGGATGGTCAGCGGAATCGCCAGCATGACGACCAGCGGGATGACGAACGAGCCGGTCTGACTGACCAGCAGGATGTAGATGGCGATGAGGGCGACGGCGAAGGCCAGGCCAAGATCGCGGAAGACATCCAGCGTGATCTTCCATTCACCCTCGCCGGCAAAATCAACCCGCATGCCGGGCTCCAGCGCCCAAGGGATGCCACCGCCGTTGGTGAGGAACGTTCGCCGACCGAGCGATCGCGGCCCCACCTTCGCCACGTACCCTTGTTGGGACGAGATCGTCTCAGGAAGGGTGGCACGGACAAGGCTGCCTTGTCCGTGGCTTCGGGCACCCCCAGGCGCGGGC
>DATKKX010000377.1:0-15057 GCA_035542775.1 Phycisphaerae bacterium
AGTGACAGGCTTGCTGTGGGATTCCCTGATGCACGCTGACTTGGGGCCACGCTCTCAGTCGCCGGCATCAGACTCGACAGCGGAGCGAGAGGTGGGCTCAGCAGCCAGGTCCGATAGACCCGCGATCGCCTCGCTCACGCCGAGCCAGCGGTCGGGGGCCGGCGGAGATTCGGCGGGATCAACAAGCTTGTCGGCTTCCGCAAGGGCCTGATCCGCCCGATCTTTCTCACCCGAGGCACGGAGCTTCCCCGCCCAGCCGCGGAGCAACTCCGCGCGGACGAACCGGACCGTGTCCGCAGCCTTTGCGCGCGTGGCGGCGTCCTCGCCGGCAAACCAGGAGTCGACACGAGCACCAAGCCTCTGACAAAGCGCGATGCCGGCCGCGAAATCACCGGTGTCGCCGAGGGCACGACAGCGTTCGATTCGAGCAAGGAAACCGACGCGGCGGGAGGCAGGAGCGGTGATAATCGGGTGAAGAACCTGCAAGCTTCGTTCCGGACGACCGGCCCGGCGGTAGGCGACTCCAATCCAGAGCTTCGCGGATTCGACAATGGCCTCGTTGGAATCGTCGAGGTAAACCGCGAGCCGGTTGCAGGCGGTGAGCAGGCGTTTGCCGGATTCCTGGGACGAATCAGAGCGGGCGATCGCATCGAACACGTCGGCGAACGCGCGAAGCATGTCGATGCGATCTCTCAGGTCCCTGCCGGCCGGCTCCTCTACCGGACTTTCTTTCAGCGCGCCGGCTGCACGATCGAGTAGCGCGATCGCGGCAGTCGTCATGGCCGTCAAGGCCTCGCGGCCATCGTGTCCATCGGCCAATTCCGCCGAAAGGGGAGCAGCGCACCGCCTGACCAGGATGCACTGGGCGGCAGCCAGACAGGCCCGACCCCTCCCAGGCTCGCCAGTGGCGGACGCCGCGACTGTTTCGAGAAGATCACACGGCTTATCGCTTTCGTTGGCGGGGGCGGAGCTTGGGGGTCTTACTGCCTCCCCCGAGGAAATGTCGGTGCCCGCCGGGCCGGCCCTCCGGCTTGACGGCGAACGCTCTTCCGGCCCTTGGCCGGCGGCGGGCGCGCGGAACTGAGCCAGGATCATGGCAGTAGCGATCATGAACAGGAGAAGCCTGATGCCCGACGGCGATCGCGAGCATGTTTTCCGGCCGTCCATTAAGACTCACTCGAGCAACAGGCGTAGAATCATAAGAGCGACATCAAGCCGAACGGTCCATCCAGCAAGGCCGATTATAGGCGGGCAAGGATGTTCGTCAATCGCGGAAGAGGCCCGCTAACGACGCATGGAGCATGAGGTTAAAGCGTCGCGATCCCGCAAACCGATGCTAATATGCGCTCGCCTCGCTGGGCGCTGAGTGGGAAGAACATGAGGTGCTCCATGGCCCGATTCAGCCGCTCCGCGATGGGTATCGTTTCGAGGCTGCTCATTGGGACGATGCTCGCCACTGCCGGCGGCTGCGGTGTTGACCGGCTGGCACCGACGTTGCCCGAGGCCATCCCGGGATTTACACTGGATGACCTGAAGAACATACAGAAGGACGAGAGGCTGACGACCGACGAAAAAAGGGAGCAGATCCGAACGGCCGTCGGCGCTCCGAACGATGCCGACGGCGACCGGCTCGTCGATTTTCTCTTGAATCTCACCGTACCTTAAGCGGTGCGGCACTTCGGAAAGAGGCGTGTTTGAGGAGAACAAGGGTGGGAGGCGCGGGATCGCGCCTGATCTGGCCAGAGGAGTAGTTGCCATGAGATTGCTCAAGACGGGGCTTTGTGTGGTGCTGATGGCTTGCATCGGCCTGGCTGCCGGCGGCTGCGGAACCGACCCGCTGGTCAGTGCCGGCCTGAAGGTTGCCAACAACCAGATATCGCAGCTCACCGGGGCTGAGATCAAGGCCCTCAGCGACGCAGCCATGGCGTTGATCAACTCCCAGGGCGGGCAGACCGGGCAACCGCTGACCGACGCACAAGCCGCTGCGGTGGCCAATTTCCTTTTGGTGAACGGCATCAACACGCCGGAGGACATGGAACGAGTCTCCCAGCAGGCCGAGGCGGATCCCACCTCGCTTCAAGGCCTGGATGAGCTTGCCGCGGCGTTCAATGTTGATCCGAATGACCCTGACCCCTATGTAGTGAGGCACGTGTTCGAGCAACTCTTCGGCCTACCGCCTGTCGAGGGCGAGGGTGCCTGACCCACGCCAGGCCGCGGCGCTGAGCCCGCGTGCCTGGAACGTTGCGACCGGAGTGTTGACCGAGCAGTAGAATCACAGCCCGTTCGGCTCTCACCGAGCGGGCTGTTTCTTGCGCGGAACATGGCCGTTCACGCTTCGCTGGCACGGCCACACCGTTACTGATACGATGTCCATCAGCGGCCGTGCATGGCCGGAGGCAACCATGTTCAGCGGTATCATCGATGCCATTGGCGAGATTCGTTCCGTTCGTGACGCACCGGGCGGAAAATCGCTGGTGGTGCGCGCAGCGGGCTATTGGGCGGACCTGAAACCCGGCGCCAGCGTCGCGATCGACGGAGCGTGCCTGACCGTCACGCACGCCGATGCCCAGGATGCGCAATTCGACGTGATTGCCGAGACGCTCCGGCGCACAACTCTCGGGGGCCTTCGGCCTGGCGACCGCATAAATCTGCAGAAATCTCTGGCGGTCGGTGATCGGATTGACGGGCACTTCGTGCAGGGGCACGTCGATGCGGTCGCGACCATCGCGGAAATCCGGGAATCGGGCGGAGAATCAATATGGTGGTTTTCCCTGGCACCCGAGGCATCCCCCACCGGCCAAGTTCCGGTGTCCATCGTTCCGAAGGGGTCTATCGCCGTGGACGGCATCTCCCTGACAGTGGTGGCGGTACGCCAGGGAGGATTCAGTGTCGCCCTGATACCGACGACGTTGCGAGGAACCACCCTTGGACACAAGAAACCCGGCGCGAGAGTCAATGTCGAGACCGACATCCTCGCCCGGACGGTGGTGCAGTACCTACAATTGCTGGGGGTCGGAACAGGCCCGCATGCCGCCGCAGCGAACGATGCGGCAATGATGGATTTGTTGAAACGCGAAGGTTTTGCATAGCCGCGCGGCCGGCCCGGCGAGGGCCGGCAAGTATCCGGGGTGACGCGTGGATTCACCTGCTGAAAATGGCCCGTCAATGCCCACCATTGGGATCACCATGGGTGACCCCGCCGGCATCGGCGCGGAGGTCATCGCCAAGGCGCTGGCCGACCATTCCCTTCGCGAACGCGGCAATTTCATCGTCTACGGCATGCACGAGCAGATCGCCTATGCCGCCGATCTGGCCGAGTTGATGCCCTATTGGATCCGCATGCCCCACGTCGACGTCGCCCGCGTCGTCGCCTCGGGCTCGACGCCGTGGACCGGCTCGACCGTCGTGATCGCCGACTTTGATGAGTGCTTCCTGGAGGGCCGGCTGGCCCGGAAACCTACTGCGGAGGGCGGCCGGTGCAGCATGCGGTTTCTGGACGAGGCCATTGCCGACGCCCGGACCGGCCGGGTCGATGCCCTAGTGACCGGCCCGATCAACAAGACCGCCTGGGAAATGGCCCAGTTTCCATATGCCGGGCACACGGAACTGCTCGCCGCGCGCTGCAAAGCCCGGCATGTGACCATGATGTTCACCGGCGGCCCGCTGCGCGTTGCCCTGGCCAGCATCCATCTGCCGCTCTTTGAGTTGCGAAACAAATTCACCATCGGTCTGGTATTCCAGCCGATCGACCACCTGCACCAGGCGTTGCGGGATTGGTTCGGAGTGCCGCGACCGAGGATCGGCGTGGCGGCGTTAAACCCCCACGCCGGCGAGAACGGCCGTTTTGGCGATGAAGAGTTGCGGGTGATTCAGCCGGCGGTCGAGATGGCCTTGCACGCCGGCATCGAGGCCAGCGGCCCGCATGCGGCGGATACGCTTTTCTGGCGGGCGGCCCAGGGGGAATTCGACGGCGTCGTCGCCATGTACCACGATCAGGCGTTGATACCCATCAAACTCCTGGCCTTCGATCGGGCCGTAAACGTGACACTGGGCCTGCCTATCGTCCGTACCAGCCCAGACCACGGAACCGCCTATGACATCGCCGGGAAGAACGCGGCTGATCCGGGCTCGATGAAGGCCGCCATTCGGCTGGCCGTCGATCTCGCCGCACAACGTCGCCGCAACGGCCCGTCAGCCGGCCCCGATGCCCAAGCGCGGCCATGCTCATTCCGCTGGCCGCAAGTGACTCGTACGTCCATCGACGACGTAGAGTAGCCCCGTGATCCGAACCACACATCAAATAGAGGGAATCAGTTGCCGGTCCAGAAGGAGGCAAACGACGCAATTCCGCCGACATCAGGAGATCGCTGGCAACAACCATCCCCTCCCCCGTGCGGCTCCTTGAGCGATCAGGTTTCGGACCAGCCTTCCGACTTGTCGCGGGCTTCGGCGTCCCCTGGCAAGTTAGCCGCTTGTGCCATATGGGCCGTGATCTGGTCAAGTACTTTGCGGCACTGTGGGCACACATCCACATGCGCCCGGATTCTCAACAGGGCGGGATCGTCTTCGCCAGACGCAAGTTGTTGTATTCTCTCGGTTCTTGGGCAACGCACTTCAACGCCACTCCTTGCCGGGGACACGCGGCCAGCCCGGCTCCAACGGGTGCCCGAACCGGAAAGCCGCACAGGCCCGCTCATCAACTCTCCTTAATGCATAAATAACTCACATCCGCCGCCCTGGAAGGCGGTTTGAATAACCGCTTCTCTTGAATCCCCCCCCAAATCCAGCGATAATGGTGCCTGGGAAGCGCAGAGAATTGCAGTTTTCTCAACTGTCCCGGGGTGAGGAGCAACTCGATGGCATGGCTCAGGAAGGACCATCTGACCGCTGGCGATACAGATCAGACCGACTCTTCGCGAGGGCTCCCTGACGCAATGGAGGCCGTCTACGAGGAATTGCGACAGGTCGCCGCGAACTACCTCCGCTACGAACGGCCAGGCCATACGCTGCAGACAACCGCTTTGCTGCACGAGGCTTATGTGCGCCTCGCCGAGCAGTGCAATCGCCGGTGGTCCAGCCGGGCCGACTTCTGCGCCGCTGCCAGCCAGGCTATCCGCCGGGTGTTGATTGACTATGCTCGAGGCCATCGGGCGGCGAAAAGAGGTGGCCCCAACCCGGAGCGTGTGCTTCTGGACGCAGCCCTCCTGACGCCGGATCAACCGAGCGTCGACTTGTTGGATCTTGATCAGGCGTTGAAACACTTGGCGGCGCTGTCGGAGCGTCAGGCCCGGGTTGTCGAGTTGCGCTACTTCGGCGGGCTGGCCGAGGAGGAGACCGCCGAAACGCTCGGCGTTTCGCGTCGAACCGTGCAAAAGGACTGGCGATTGGCCCGCGCCTGGCTGCTCCGGGAACTGGGCCGAAGCTCCTGACGCCGGTGCCGGCGGCGGAATTGCGTCAAAGCGAGTCGGGCTCCGCCTTTGTCGAGCCTCTTCTCGCGACAAATGAGCAGCTCTCGAACCGGAACCGGTACAAGCGGCCATCTCAGGGACCTGCCGAAATGACACCTGATCGGCACGAACGCATCACGGATCTTTTCAGCGAGGCGGTAGAGCTGCCTCCGCGTGATCGTGCTGACTTCCTGAACAAAGCCTGCGGCGACGACGTGTCCTTGCGGGACGAGATCACGTCGCTCCTGGCGCACGACCACGCCGGTTCGTCCGCGTTTGATTCACCCATCCTCGGTACAGGCTTCAACGTGACCCAGGCGGTAGCTGCCGACACCGCGCTGGAAACGGACCTGCCCGAAGAAATCGGCCCATATCGCGTGCTCGGATTGCTCGGCGCGGGCAGTATGGGTGTCGTTTACCGCGCACAACAGGTGACACCGCCCCGCGAGGTCGCTGTTAAAGTGATGCACCCTGGCCGGGCTTCACGGAGTCTGCGCCGACGCTTCCTGGCCGAGATGGAATCCCTGGCTCGTCTGCGGCACCCCGGCATTGCCCAGATCTATGACGCAGGCGAGGATCTGACCGTCACCGGCCCGCAGCCTTATATCGCGATGGAACTCGTCACCGGACAGCCGTTGCCCGTCTATGCCGCGGAGCGCCACCTCGGCTCCGCCGCGCGGATCGGGCTTCTGGCGAAGGTCTGCGACGCCGTACACCATGCTCACCAGCAAGGCGTAATCCACCGGGATTTGAAGCCCGCCAATATACTCGTGGAGAACGGCGATATAGGACCGCGACCCCGCATACTCGACTTCGGCGTCGCCCGTATCGTCGAACGCGGCATGGAGGTTGCCACCGCCGCCACCCAGGACGGCCAGATCGTCGGCACGCTCGCCTACATGAGCCCCGAGCAGATCGAAGGAAACCCGCACGCGATTGACACCCGCTGCGATATTTACGCCCTGGGCGCCATCGGCTACGAACTGCTGTGCGGCCGCCTGCCCATCGACGTATCCACCTCCTCGTTGCACGCCGGAATGCATGCGATTCTTGACCAACGCCCGAAGCCGCTGGCAACGCACGGTCGTCAGTTCCGGGGAGACCTCAGTCGCATCTTTGCCAAGGCGCTGGCGAAGAATAAGGAGGATCGCTACGACTCGGCGGCGGCCATGGCGGCCGACTTGCGCAATTATCTCGAACATCGACCGATCACGGCGCGGCCGCCCAGCGCGGTCTATGTGCTGACCAAGTTCGCCCGGCGTTATCGTCTGGTCGTTGCAGCGCTCGTTGTGGGCGTCACTCTTGCCGCTGTTGGCCTCATCCGCGCCCATCTGGCGCGACAAGCATTGCAGGCCCAGTACACCGAGTCGCGCGACGTGGCGAGTTTCCTGGTGCGCGAGTTCACCGACAAGCTCGACGAGATCGGCGGAACCAATGAGGTTCGTCGGGACATGCTGTACAGGCTCCGCGCTCACATCGAGCGCCTCCTGGCACAGGACCCGGCGGATTTCAAGGTCCAGATCGCGTACGCGGATGTGCTCAAGGGCCTCTCGGACCTCGATCTTGCCGAGGGAAACCTGGACCGTGCTCTGGAGTTGCGCAAGCAGGTCCTCGAAATCAGGCGCCAGCTGGCCGCCCGCTTTCCTGCTGACCCTGACCGACAGGCGGACTTGTCAATCGCCCTCGTGCTGGTCGGCGATGTGCCTCACGACCGCGGAGATTCTCGCGGAGCCGCCGAGTTCTATCAGCAAGCCCTGGTCATCGATGAGACTCTTGTTCGACTCGACCCCGGTTCGCGCCATTTCTGCAGCAACCTGCTCTGGAGCTACATACGCTTGTCGCGACTTGCCTGTGACCTGGGCGATGCGGACCAGGTGAGACAGTGCGTCGAGCGAGGCCTGCAGACACAGGACACTATGCTGGCCCGAAATCCCGACGATACCGACGCCCTGCACGCCCGCATCTGTCTGGACCAGCTGCTCTCGGACGTCGCCGTGAACGAGGGCCGGCTTTCCGTCGCGATCACACACATGACTGATGCCGTACCCACCGCTCGTCGGCTTCTCGCGCTGGCGCCGACCAACAGCGTCTACCAGCATGACTGCGCCGGCGTGCTGGTGAGCGCGGCCGAACTCCTGCTGAAGCAGAACGACCGCGCTGCCGCGGAGGCTACGTTCCGCGAGGTTGCCGCTCTCTTGGAGCGCCTCGTCCGAGAAGCCCCGGACCAGCCGGAGACTCGCCGGATTCTCAGCGGTATCTACTCGCGCTGGAGCCGCCTGGCGCTCGCTCACGGCGACATCTCCTCCGCCGCCGCAAAGGCCGACCAGGCATGCGAGCTCGCCGAGCAGTTGGTCGCACAGCATCCCAACGACCCTCGTTATGCGCGGCGTCTGATGCAGGTGGATATGCACCGCGCCCGCGTTTCTCTCGCCCACAACGACACCGCCGACGCCCGCGTTCACTGTCAGCGAGCTGCGGACATGTGCAGATCGCTGGCGGAAAGCGCCGGCATCAAAGCCGCGGATGCCGCCTATTACGGACGCTGTCTGATCGGGTTGCCGGTTGCCGACCTGCAGGACGTGGATTCGGCCGCGGCCATTGCGGAACGAGCGCTGGCGGCGTCGGGCGATCAATCGCCCGAGGCCTGGGAGTTGCTTGCCCAGTGCCACCAGAAATGCGGCCGGCTGACTCTCGCCCGGCAGTGCTATGATCAGGCCCTCGCGCATCTCCCGATCGACGATCTTGCCAGGCGAGAACGCGTCCAAGGTGTCCGGGCGAGCCTGCCGCTCGAATCTCCCACCCAGTGAGCCCCCCTCGTCGCTTCAGGCACCGCCGCCGCGCGGGCCCTGCCCCATGAGCGTCGCTCACTCCCCGCTGCCGCCGTTTCGCAGTGACTCCAGCAACGCGGCGTGCATCCGTGGTGTGCCCGCCAGGATCGGAATGTCCTGGCCGCGATAGGCCGGCAGGTCTATCGGCCAGAGCGGCTGGCCGGTCGGGCTGGTGATGACGCCGCCCGCTTCTTGAATCAGCAGAGCCCCGGCGGCCACATCCCAGACCTTGCACTCGACGGCATACGCGGCATCGACACAGCCCGCCGCGACCCAGATCAGATGCAGGCATAATGAACCCGCGTTGCGATAGAGAGATTGTCTCATCCAAGCGCGAACGGCCGGAGCGATCAATCGGCGGCGGATCGAGCTGAGGGCCAGGATCGTGTTGTAGTCGATCGGCCGATCGACTACCGTCAAACGCTGATCCTCGCGAAAGGCCCCGCCGCCCCGGGATGCGGAGAACACCTGACCGCTGGTCGCGTCGTAGATGGCCCCGGCCAGCGGGCAACCCATGTGGAGTACGGCGACTGAAGTCGAGTACACATTGGACCCACGGCCGAAGTTCCGCGTCCCATCAATCGGATCGACCACCCAGCAATACTCGGATACCGCGACGGGGGCATGGCGTTCCGGGCGGGCCACCTGCTCCTCGACCACAATCCCATGCAACGGATATCGCGAAGCGAGAGCGGCGAGAATGGCCTCCTGAACGGCGTGGTCGGCCTGCGTCACCGGCGTGTCGTCAGCCTTGCGCGCCATGCTCACCTTGCCGAAGAGCTCTTGGGCCGTCCGCCCGCCTAGCCGGGCAAGATCGCAGGCGGCGGCGCGCAGCTCGGCTGGATTGATTTCACTGGCCATAGGGCAATCTTCGCCAGGGGGGCGGCCCGACGCAAGCAACCACATGAACCATGCCCGGGCAGGGTGCAGCCCGTCACAGAGCGGGCCATGACTCCTCGACGCCCGCCGCTGAAGACGAAACGACCGTGATTCGGTTCTTTCCGCCGGCCTTGGCAAGGTACAACGCCTCATCGGCCAGCTTGACTAGGTCCATGGCGCTGACGGGATGATGCTCCCCGCGGCTGGCCAGGCCGATGCTGAGCGAGGAGACAATGGCTTCGGGCAGGTCGTTCATGAGCTCGGACTGGAACCTGGTAAGCAGGCGCTCCGCGAAGGCACGGGCATCGCCGAGCGACGTCTGCGGCAGCATGACCACGAATTCGTCGCCGCCATAGCGAACGGCGATGTCCGAGTCGCGGATGGTCTCGCGGATCACGTGGGCGGTCAGTTGCAGCAGGCGGTCGCCGGTCTGATGGCCGAGTGAATCATTGACCCGCTTGAAGTTGTCCAGGTCCAGCATCATGCAGGTCAGGTCGGTATCGTAGCGCGTGGCTTCGGCGAAGAGCTGCGTGAGCAGATTGCCGAAATGCCTGCGGTTATACAGGCCGGTTAGTGAGTCGCGGGCGGCCATCTCCGCCAACAGTCCGTTGGCCCTTTCAAGCTCCGTGGTCCGCTGCAGGACACGATGCTCCAACTCGGCGTTGAGCTTGAGAAGCTGATTCTGGGAACTGGCCAGCTCATCCGCCATGGAGTTGAAGGAGCGGGTCAGCTCGCCGATCTCGTCCCGGCGGCTGGATTCGACGCGCGTGTCCAGGTCTCCGCGCGCAAACATCCGGGCCGCATCAGAGAGGGAATTGATCGGCCCGACGATGTAGCGAACGACCTCGTACCCCACCGGGACCATCAGGAGGGCGATCCCCACCGCCAAACCGATGACATTGCGCACCACCTCTGACAGCCGTGCTTCCGCCGAGCTGAGACTGATACCCAGACGAACGTAGCCGATCGTGGGAGGCGGCGCCCCGGGCACGGGGAGAGAGGGGGATCCGGATGCAGTCACCGGATAGACAATGTCGATCCGTGGTCCGAGTTCTCCGCTGACGCTCAATTGCGGCTTGTTGATCGGCTCGACCGAGACCTGATTGGCGCCGTCGATCAGAAACTGGGTGATGTTCCCGGCTCCCCGCTGGTAGCCGGCAAGCAAATGCCCCACCACATCGGTGAACATCACATAAGCGACATCGCCCCGCGGGGCGGTCGCCTGGGCGATATTCAGAAGACCCTTTTTATCGTGCCGTTCGACTTCGTCCGCCACTGCCGAAGCAAGCGACATGGCCAGCTCTTGGGCGTGCTGTTTGGCCTCCGACAGCGTCAGGCGGGAGGAGATGCGCAGATAGGTGGCCCCGGTCAGACCGGTGGCGGCCAGCACCACACAGGTCAGCAGCAGCGTGGTCCGGAATTGCAGCCCGAAAAGGACCTGATAGGCCTGCCGGAATAACGACCGCAAGCGTGATCCCCCGATATTGAACGCCGATCCCTCGCGCCCCGACCCGTGGGGGCGCATAGCGGGAGCCGGTACTTACAATATCCAATATCGAGTCCGCCGGTGGCCAACTTGATCACCGAAGATACCCATGGGCACCCCACCATCGTGGTAATCGGACCTTGGCGCTTTGGCGCCAGGTTGGGGACATAACCGCCGCCAGAGCTCTGCGCCGGCCGGCATGGCGTCTGTCGCGCCCATGGCCTCGCGGGCATGCCGGGCAGCCCAAGGATTCCCGCGGGTGCCGGCACAGCAGGCGGCGAGGGGCGCCGGAACGAAAATCGCCCTTCGCCGCACAGTCTGCCGCTTTGGTCAGGACCCGGTAATCCTTCCGCCCGTAGCAGCTGCTTGAAAAAGAGCAGAGGTCACTATAACCTCTCTTCGCCGGCCCTCTCTGCGGAAACGGCGGAGCCGGGCGGTCGACGGCAACGGATCGAGCGTGAAGACCCGCCGGCGGTGCGGTGCATCGAAAACGTCGAATCTTCAGGCCCACCGCAGCCGCGCCGACATCGTGGTGAGTGTAGCTCAATTGGTCAGAGCACTAGGTTGTGGTCCTAGGGGTTGCGGGTTCGAGTCCCGTCACTCACCCTTCAAACACCTTCGGCGCTGCCTCCATCGCGATCTTGCACATGCATCGGTGCGACGCTATCCGCCCTCTTCTGAGGTTTCTGCTTGCTCCTGATCCTCGGCCCACGCGAAATCCCCTCCTTCCACGCTCCAGTCATTCCCGAAGAAGCCTGCACCCCGCAGGCCTTTACTGGCGCCGGTCAGCATCTCCGGGCCCAGAACCGTGCAGTCGGGATAACCGACACCGGAAAGGAAGTACGGTAACCGCTCCGTAAGGCGCATGCCGGCCGGCCCCGAGCCCGAGATCACGCCGACGCAAGCCTCGTCGCTGTCGGGAATCGGCCTGACGAACAGGCAGGCCAGGTCTTCGCCGGTCAGCTTCTTGCGATCCACGGTCACCTCGCCGCGCCGCACCTGCACGGGACTGGCCGCCAGCAGCGATTTCCACGCCGCATTAGTATCGGCGTTGCCGTAGAGAATCACATTGCGGTCGCCTGATCGCGAGCGGTCAAAATCAACATCGGCCAGCACTTCGACGGAAGCATTACCGCGGCACCAGAACACCTCGGCGTCGTACCGCGACTTGGCAAAAGCCCAGGCGTTCTCCTCCGGTCTGCCCTTCGTGCCGTAGACAAACATCACGCCGTTCCGAAAGGCATCCTTGAACAACCCGCAGCGATGAGGCCGCTTCACGGTCGTGGGCGGTGGCCCTTGGACTGCCCAGGTGCCGCCATCTCGGCCTAACCAGAGTCGCTCGCCGGCCGGCCACGGAATGCCTTCGATCTTCTTTTCCCCATCAAGCTCAACCGAGACTCGGGCCTCGCCCTTGGCGGGCTTGAACGCACCGAGGTCCAGGGCAAGACGCGCGACGTTCCTGGTCTCCCCGGCCACGGCGCCGGTCGCTGGGTCGAAGCGCAGGTCGATCGTGCTCGTCTTGAGAAAACGAATCTGCGACTCGATGGACGCCCAGTCACAGCGGGCAGATACGCCCGGGCTTGCCGTGGCAAACGCCACGTGGAGCACATCCTTCGCCGCCACCCTGGTGTGCTGCCTCAGGAACTCGAACAGCGGCGGCCAGTCCACGCACTCGTTGCCCCACCAATGGCCCGCCCCGGGCCGCTCGTAATAGGCAAAATCGCTATGGAACCTCGCCAAATGCTTCACCATCGTCCGCGCCTGCTCGACGGGCACATTGTCGTCCTTCTCGCCATGCAGGATGTACACGCCATAGCGGTTGTAGTTCCGAATGAGCTTCAGCGTGTCGCTGGGAGCGCTGGCCCGTCCGACCATTCGCTCGACCGGCGTGCCATCACCCAACCGGCCGGCGCCGGTGTATGACCAGAAGCTGATCCAGCCCGCGCTGGGAGCAATCGCCGCAAACCGGTCAGGAAAGGTGGCCCCGACTTGCCAGACGCCGTGCCCGCCCATCGAATGGCCCGTGAGGTAGGTCCGCTGTGGGTCGGTCTGCAACTGCTTCGCGGCGAGATCCAGTACCTCCATCGCATCCAGGCGGCCCCACTCTTCCCAGTCGAAGCCGAACGGCCGGCGGTTGGTGGGCGCCACGATGTGGCCCCAGCTCTTCGCCGCATAGGCGTCGGCTTGGCCAATGGCCTCGACACCGGCGCCGTGAAGCGTAAGAAACATCGCCGGGGCACCCGCGCTTTTCTCGCCCGTTTGTGCGGGATTCAAGGCGTAATACTGGACGCTGCCGTCGATGCTGCTGCGAAAGGTCAGCTTCCGTGTCTGCTCCGGCTTCCGCAGACGGACGGGAACGGTAGCTCTGTCGAGGACCTTGCCCTCGTCGCCGTTGCCTTCCACGCGAACCAGTTCCAGGTTCAATGACAGCGGTCCTGGTTCCGCCGCCTCGGCCGGCGCAGGAATCTCGAAGGCGATCTTCCGCATGCTAACCGACAGCAACTCCGGCAAACGCGTAACGACCGTGTCCTCCGGCTTGAACCACGCTCGCACCGCTAGCCCGGTCGTTGGCTGCCGAGTCGCGTTCATGACGATGACCGCGCCGAGCTTCTTCTCTCGCTCGCCGGCGACAAAATCCGGCAGCGTGCAGTCTTGCGTGTTGAATACCGCCCCCGCGGAGGGTGGAGTCAGCTTGGCGCGGAACCCCCCGCGGCCGCAAGAAAACAGAAGCTCGTTTTGCCCCTGATGAAGCAGGACCGGCAGGACGACGTAACCCCCTTCGTACGGGTCGCCCGTTCGAGGCTCGCCGTTCACGTAAGCCATGCTGTGGCCGGAAGCATCGAGAAGCATCACTCGCTCGGTGCTCGACGCGATGCTGGCGGAGGCGTAGCCGCCGCCCGCCCCCTGCGGGCGAATCCACCCATCCTCGCCGGCCTTGGCCGTTTCCCATGTCCGCAAGGTACCATCGGGAAGCGCGACGGTGTCGCCTTCTTTCGGCGTCATCCATGTCCCCGCGACGATCCTGGCCTCGATTGCATCGACGTGGACGGCGGAGCGCCCATAACGCCCCACCGGCTTGATGACCAGGCACTCGCTCACCGCAATCTCGTCCGACGGCCGGGTCGTCGGCTGATCCGCCCAGCATACGCTGGCGGCAACGCAGACGATCGCCGCCCCAAAACCCCGAATCACTCCCCACCTCATATCCGAGCTCTCCCCTCGCAGCGTCTGATCTTTCATAACAGCACCCCATCCGGGTTTTCGCGCGTCGCCTTTGAGCAGTTCATGCTATCCGGATGGCGGCAGCGCGTCAGCCCCGGATCGCCGTTACAATCAGGCTCTATGGAGTATGCGATCCAGCCTAACAACCGGGTGGCTTATCAGATCTGCTTCGCCGACGATGACCTGCTGGTTGTCGAAAAGCCGCCCGGCCTGGTGACGCAACCCGGCAAGAAACACGAACACGACAGCCTGCTGAACGGCCTGTTCTGCGATTACGGCAATCTCTTGCAGAACCTGGGTGAGTCGCGAGGCTGGGGGCTGCTGCACCGCCTCGACAAGGAAACCTCTGGCCTGGTGCTGGTCGCCCTTCGCGTTCGCTCGTACGAGCGCCTGCTGGAGCAATTCAAAAAACGGCAAGTCAAGAAGACCTACTGGGCGATCGTGATGGGCTCCCCGCGGCCGGCGCAGGGCGTGATTCAAAAGCCCATCGCCGAAATCGTCGGCCAGACCAAGCGGGCGGTGATCAAGCGCGATGGACAACAGGCCATCACGGCGTATCGTGTGATTCAGAGTTCCGAAAAGGTGTCACTCATCGAGGCTTTACCGAAAACCGGCCGCCTGCACCAAGTCCGCGTTCATATGGCGGCCCTCGGCCACCCCATCGTGGGCGAATCCGTTTATGCCGACAAGGCCGATCTTCCTGCCGTCCCCCGCCTGTGCCTGCACGCCGCGGCCCTGTCCTTTGTCCACCCTCGCACCGACCGCCGGATGCAGGTCCTGTCCCCGTGGCCATCCGATCTCCAGAAAACGTTGAAGCGCCTCGGTCTCGACCCGCCGCCGGAACCGGGGCGGTAAGCCCATGTCCGCCGGCCACGCTCGCCCGGGTCTGCGTCAAGCCTCCTGTCACCAAGGGCCGATGACTACAACATGTCCATCCATCGCCTGGCGGTTATCCTGGCTCGCGCGGGCAGCAAAGGCATGCCCAACAAGAACGTGCTGACCATCGCGGGGAGGCCGATGATCGCCTACACGATCGACCAGGCCCGCGCCGCCGACGAAATCGATGACGTCTGCGTCACCACCGATGCTCCCAAGGCGGCGGAAGCCGCCCGCGCGATGGGCGTGCTGGCCATCAATCGCCCGCCGGAGCTGGCCACCGACACCGCCACGGTCGACGCCGCCGTCCGGCATGCCG
>DATKKX010000378.1:0-9673 GCA_035542775.1 Phycisphaerae bacterium
GCAATCGACAATCGGTGCTGCAAGCGAGGTGCTCATGCCGCTGCGGAAGACGGTTCTGAAACTCGTGTTGTGGTCGTTGGCGCTCACGGCGGTGGCGGGCGTTTTCGGGGTGCTGGTGCAGGGGGGCGAGATTGTCTTGCGCGTGTTCCTCACCGGGCTCATCGCCGCGCTGGCCTGTTTCTTGATGATGCCGATATCGGGCATGATCGACCGGGAGAAATCACGATCTGCCGGGCTGTTGGGGACGGCCTGGGTCATCGGCGAGTTCGGTCTAGCTCTGCTGTTGATCTGGCGAATTCCAAACCAGCTGTTCGGTGCGCATTGGGAGGAAGACCTCGCGTTTACTGTCGTCTTTTCCAGTCTGGCGACACTGGCCCTTATGGGCCTCCTGAGGTTACGGCATGAACCGTACAGCCGAGCGGCCTGCCGCCCGGGAATCCCTGTCACGGTCGTGGCATTTGCTGCGTTCATGGTGGCGACGTGGCTGCCGGACATTCTGGCTCCGTACTGCGTGCCCACGCCCTCCCGTTCCGTGACCTATTATGCTTACGGCCTGCCGGAGCTTCTGTGGGCGACGGCTGCGGCGATCGCCATCTTCGGCGGCCTGCCCGTTCTGTGTCTGATCGGACTGGGCGCCGGCGAAGCGCGCCGCTGGCGATGGGCGGGAGTCGCAGCCAGTGTCGCTGCGGGGATCATGTGGCTGTTCGGCATCTGGACCGGCGTCGGCAGCAGGCCGGGTACCGTGGTGTTCTGCGTGTTGGCCAGCGTTGCGGCGAGCGTCGCCTACGTGAACCTCCTTTTGATGTGTCCCCTGCATCCCTCGCAGAAGTGGGTGCGGCAAGGGACCATCGGAGCTGGCCTGCTCGCAGCGGGCCTCATAGACCTGATGGCTGCGTCCGAGGAACTCTTCTCAATCCCGCTTGCGGATGGTCTTGCCGGCCGGCTCGCGGGGGCGGCCGGCATTCTCACGGCTTGTGGAACGATCGCGCTGCTGGTGCTGCTGAGAATCAATCGGGGCGTCGATTATGAGCCGATCTCGCTGGACACCGCCGGCATTGATTTGACTTGCCCGCGATGCCGGAAGAGGCAAACAGTCCGCATGGGCCAGTCATCCTGCGCGGCGTGCGGCCTGCGGATTTCGATTCGCGTCGAGGAGCCGCGGTGCCCGCAGTGCGGGTATCTGCTGTTTCAGCTCACTTCGGATCGATGTCCTGAGTGCGGCCAGTCGATCGAAGCCGTGGCTTCAACGACGTAGGGATGAAGGTCGCGGCTTGACAAATATCTGCGTCCCCGTTTCGCATCGCGTCATTTTGCCAAATTGTTACGTTCTGTCACATTACTTTGGCGCTCCCGGTGACACGCGGGCGTCATCGCGGTGCGGTCGCGGGGCTGTCCGGGAATGGAACTCCCGTTCGCGCCACACAAACGCGCACTTCCGGCCAACGCGGATATTCCGACTTATAGTCCAAGGTGCGGGAAGGGGCGACGACGGGCTTCGTCTCACGCACGGCCGAAGCCATGGAGGACGACCAGCGGGGGGAGCGTGCGTGGGCGAGGCAGAGAGTGATGAGTCAATGACGCCGACACGGTGACGCGGGAGGAGCGCGTACCGGGCGCGAGGTGCGGCGTTGTAGAGAGTGAACCTTTCTCAGGAAAGGAGATCTGTCATGAAAACGCGTTACCTGATTGCAGGAGTGGTTGCCTTCGTTCTGGCAGTGCCTTCTGTGGCGCTGGCGGCGGGCGGGGACCAGTTGTACCCCCTCAAGCAAGGAGACAAGTGGGGTTATGTCGATAAGACGGGCAAGACCCTTATTTCGCCGGCTTACGAGAAGGCGAAGATGTTTCGCGAGGGCTTGGCCCGCGCCAAGCTGGGAGGCAAATGGGGCTACCTGAACGCGGAAGGCCAATGGGCCGTCAAACCGCAGTTCGATAACGCGGCTGATTTCCGCGAGGGGCTGGCCCGCGTGTGCGAGCACAAGGGGCTTGCCCGCCGCTACGGGTACGTGAACACCACGGGGCAGCTAGTCATTGGCTACCAGTACGAGCGAGCCGGGAACTTTGCCGAGGGTCTGGCCCCCGTGAAGAGCGAGGACAAGCCCTGGGGCTATATCGACAAGACCGGCCAGATGGTCATTCAACCCCAATTCGACAAAGCCCACACCTTCTCCGACAAGCTCGCCCGCGTGAAGGTAGGCGGCCTGCTGGGCGGAAAGTACGGGTACATCGATACCAAGGGCAAGATGGTCATCAAGCCGGTATACGACAAGTGCCGGGACTTTGGCGACGCCCTGGCGGCGGTGGAGGTCAACGGCAAATGGGGCTTCATCAACACCCGCGGTGAGATGACCCTCAAGCCACAGTACGACAGGGTGGGCGACTTCTCTGAAGGCCTGGCCCGCGTCCGTGTCGGTAGTATGTTGGGAGCCAAGTACGGCTATATCGACAAGTCGGGGAAGATGGCCATTAACCCGCGTTTCGATGATGCCCAACCCTTCCGTGACGGATTGGCCGCCGTCAAGACCGACGGCGACTGGGGCTACGTGCAGAAGGACGGTTCAATGGCGATCAAGCCCATGTTCGACAAGGCCGGCGAATTTCATCGCGGCCTGGCCATGGTGAACAACCACGGCAAATGGACGTGGATCGACACGCACGGCAAGGATATGCTCCAGTCGTCGTGATGATCGGCCCGCGTGGGCCGGCGCATTGGCTCGGGGACCTCGTACGATCGAGGATGTCATGGCCGGCGGGAGTATTTTCTGGTTCCTTGTGATCGGAGTCCTGGCCGGCTGGCTGACCGGAGTACTCGTCAAAGGACGAGGTTTTGGTCTGCTGGGCGACCTCATCGTAGGGGTCCTCGGTGCCGTGCTGGGTGGTTTTCTTTTCGGCGCGCTCGCTCTGGCGGCGTACGGGCTCGTCGGGACCTTGATTATGTCCGTGGCCGGCGCCGTGGTCCTCCTCTTCCTGATCAGACTGATCCGCCGGGCGTTTTGATTCGGGCTGTGAAGGGCTGAAGACGACCGCTGGATGGTGCTTGACTGAAGGGTATGGAGTCGCGTACCCGCTTCGCGCCCGACGTTTCGCACGTCAAACTACGGCCCGGTCACGCGTTCCAGCCTCGCGCGCAGCACGGGCTCCTGCATGACCACGTGGCTCGCGCCGATCACCGCGAAGACGCGTTTGCCGCGCTTGAGTTCAGCGACCAAACGCTCGACGATGAAACGATCCCGAAACTCCGACGAGCAACGGGCCACGCGATTGGTCCAGATGGCCGGCCCGCGGAATACGGGATCGAACCATGCGCCGGGCGGGGCGCGCCAGTCGGCCTGCGCCGGCAGCAGACGGCGGCATGACGCTTCGAATTCGGTCACATCACGCGGCGGGCCTTCCAGTCCGTGCAGATGCGCCAGCCATTGGAGCGTCTTGCCCACAAGCTCTTCTATCGTGGGTGCGCGGGCCTCGACGGGCCGCTTCGCATCCTGCATGACAGACCGCAGCGTGTAGAACAGCTTGACCTGCTCGGCCGTGAAGTGCCGCAGCAGTTCGTCGGCCTCGGCCTGCATGGGCGGCTCGAAGGTCTCGCAGGGCACGGAGTCGCGCGCCGCCAGCCAGCGCAGGAAGCCGGGCTCTCCGTATCGCTGAACGGCCTCGTCGGCCGTCGCCGCGACCGGCGGGTCTCCGCCCTCGTTCAAGGCCAGGGTCGGGTGGAATGCGGCCCAACGCTGCTCGATGTCACGCACTTCCGGATCGGCCCGATCGAAGATGTGCCGTGAGCCGTAGTAAAGCAGGCGACCGGCGCCATCGGCACAGTCGAGCACGTATGGAACGGCGTGCCTGCACCCGGCGTATTCGTCGAACGTCATCATCCGGGCCGCGGGCTTAGCGGGAGTACAAGCGGACAGCAGCAGGAGCGCCGGCAACGCGGAGATGATCAGGGCTCGGTAAACAACGGGAGCCGCATCCGGGCCGGCAGGTCGGCCTGCCGCCGGATCCTGGTCCCGTACCGGCGTTCCGGCGGGGCGAGGGCTGTAGAATCTTCCTGACACCTTTTTCAGCTCTGGGCGGCTTCGTCGATGGCGGAGTTGATGCGGTTCATCAGCTCCATGTAATCGGCCTGGTGCTTCATCATCTCCTTGAGGAGCTCATTGCCGGCGACGGCGGTTTCGCACTCAGCCATCTTGTGCTTGTCGGCGACTTCGATGGGTTTGCCCGCCATTTCGAGGTCATGTATCGCCTTGACCTGGTTCTGGTAGGCCCGAAGGACTTCCTGGGCCTGCTTATCGGCGGCCACGGCCCGCGCGGCCTTCATGAACGCGGCGGTTCGTGGGTGGGTGGCGATCTTCTTGCCCAATTCGCGGGCATGGGCGATGATCTCATCCATGTTTTCAGTTTCCTTTTTCTTCGGGCTGTTCGTTTCTTCGGTATCCATGGGTCAGTAAAGTATCCTCGCGGCTGCGAAGCCTCGCGGCAAGGAAGGTTATTTCATGTCCAAGCGTTTTTCTGAACGAATCCTGGATTTCCTGCGACAGCCCGAGTATCGACCCATGGAGGCCCGGCGGCTGGCCCGGACGATGGGCATAGCAGAAGCCGAATACGGTGATTTTCACGACGCGGTCGACGCCCTGCGAAGAGTGGGACGGGTGGTCCTGGGGAGCGGCAATGCCGTGATGTTGCCCCAGCCGCGAGGCGAGGTGGTGGGCACGTACCGGGCGAATCCTCGGGGCTTCGGGTTCGTCGTGCCGGACCAGCCGACGGTGCATGGCGATCTGTTCATCGCCCCTGGGGCGTCGCTGGACGCGGTGACCGGCGACACGGTGCTGTGCAGGGTGGTGCGTCGCGGGAAGCGCGAGGGCAAAGAGGCTTTCGGCGGGCAGATCATCCGCGTCATCAAACGAGGCAACAGCCGATTCGTGGGGCAGCTTCGCCAGGAAGGTGGTATCTGGTTCGTGCAGCCCGACGGCAACACGCTGCACGTGCCGATCATGGTGGGCGACGTGGGGGCGAAGGCCTGCCACGCGGGCGACCAGGTCGTCGTCGAGATCATCCGTTATCCGAGCGAGGGAAAGCCAGCCAAAGGCGTCATCGCGGAACGACTGGGCAAGAGCGGCCAGGTGGGCGTGGATCTGCTGAGCATCATCCGACAGTACGACCTGCCCGACGAGTTTTCGGATGAGGCGATGCTGGATGCCCGAGCGGCAAGTGATTCGTTTGACGCGGATGCGGCGATGGCGGAGCGTGTGGACTTGAGCGATCAAATGATCATCACCATCGACCCGGATGACGCCCGGGATTTCGATGATGCCATCTCTCTGGAGCGATTGAAACCTGCGTCAGGGAGGGCCGGCGGCGCGAAAGGGGCCAGCAAACGGGGCGGCGAGGCAGTCTGGGAGCTTGGGGTTCACATCGCGGACGTGAGCACCTTCGTGCGCGAAGGCGGTGCTTTGAACGAGGAGGCCGGCACGCGCGGCACCAGCGTCTATTTTCCGGGCTTTGTCGTTCCGATGCTGCCGGAGGTGCTGTCCAACGGTCTGTGCAGCCTGCAAGAGGGTGAGCCGCGGCTCTGCAAAAGCGTGTTCATCCGCTACGACCATGCCGGCAACGTCGCGGGGACACGGTTCGCGAATACGGTGATTCGCTCAACGAAGCGTTTGACCTATCGCGAGGCGACGGCGGTTCTGGAGGGTAAGAAAGGAAGGCTGCCCAAGAACGTCGTCGACTTACTGCAACGGATGGATGCGCTGGCGCGGATCATCCAGCGGCGGAGACTGGCCGAGGGCATGATCGTTCTCGAATTGCCGGAGGTCGAGCTGATCTTCAACGAGAACGGGCAGGTGACCGATGCCCAGCCGGCCGACACCAGCTTCAGCCACACGATCATCGAGATGTTCATGGTGGAGGCGAATGAGGCCGTGGCCCGCCTGCTCGAAGGTCTCAGCGTGCCCTTCCTGCGGCGCGTGCACGGCGAGCCGGACGAGGCCTCGCTGGAGGCGCTGGCCAAGATGCTGCGCGCCGCTGGGTGGGCGGTCCCGAAGAAGCTGGCGCCGGAGGATTTGCAGCGTCTGCTGACGCCGATGCAAGGCAAGCCCGAGGGATACGCGCTCAGCCTGGCGGTCCTGAAGTCGATGCAGATGGCGGAATATTCGCCGGCTCCGATCGGGCATTTCGCGCTGGGCAGCAAGTGCTACACGCACTTTACCAGCCCGATTCGGCGCTATCCCGATCTGATGGTGCATCGGCTGCTGGAGTTGCACCTGACGAGGCAACTCAAGGCCCACAAGCGGGGGGGGCACGAGGGCGCGCCCGACGAGGTGGAGTTGAAGGATTGGGGGCGACGGCTCTCGTTCGCCGCCCGACAGGCGGAGAATGCGGAGCGGGAGTACAGGACGTTGAAGATCCTGCAATTGCTGACCAGGAAGATCGGCGACGAGTTCGAGGGCGTGGTGACGGGGGTGACGAATTTCGGGCTGTTCGTGCAGCATCCGCGATTCCTGATCGACGGGCTGCTGCGCCTGGAGAACATGACCGACGACTGGTGGGAGGTCGATATGAACACCGGCCGCGTTTCGGGCGAGCGTACGCGGCAGGTGTTCGCGATGGGGTCGAAGATCAAGGTGCGAATCGCGGAGGTAGATTTATCGGCGCGGCAACTGGGATTGCGTCTGGGCGAGGAGGCGATGCGGAAGGAACGTCAGCATGGTCCTTCCGGACGAGATGTCCGCGGGGACAGGGCGAGAGGAAAAAGCAAGAAGAGAAAAGGCGAGAGCAAGCGGGGCCGCTACAGACGGAGATGACGCCGGGAAGTCGAAAGGCCTGATCCACGCAGTGAGGCGTGCTCAAAACTGCCGCTTCCGCAGGCTCTGGATGCCTATGCCCATGCTTACCCAACCGGATCCGGCACCGAGCGTCATGATCGCGGCCAGCGCGGCGGATTCCGGCATTCCGAGACGGTTGAGGTTTTCCGCCAAGACCATGCGGTAACAGATCACTCCGAACGAAACGATGCTTGCCGCGACCAGCGCGACGGAGGCAATCAGATTGATCGTTCCACCCAGGCCCGACGCGATCCGACCGGAGTTTGCCTCCTTGAAACTGGGCAGGCAGGCCCCCAGGCCGATGGCCAGTCCGCAGAGCCCGATACATGTCGTCAGGGTCGCGCAACACTGGACGATCGCAAGGGTCCAGGGCAAGTCCAATGCGTGAATGGAAAGGGCGGTGACGCCCATTGCCGCGGCGGCAGTGACGGTCATGGCGTACAGGAATTTGGCCCACATGACCTTGTCGCGCGGCAACGGCCACAGCGCCACCAGCCACATCTGTCGGCCCTCCAGCGAGATCATGGGGAAAACGAAGCGGCTGGTGAAAGTCGAGAGGATGAGTGTCACCGCCCCGTAGTTCAAGAAACAGATCAGGGCTTTCCAGCGCACGTCAAATCCCTCCGGCCGCGAGCGGGGCAGGTAGATCAGGTACAAACCCAACAGGCCGAACAGGATGGCCAACTGCGACCACTGCACCGGATCGCGGAGGAAGCTCCGCACGTCCTTGAGGATGAGCGTTCGCATCTGGACCGGAACGTAGAAGAAGGCCGTGTTTGTCAGCCAGCGTGAGGCCCGCCCGCTGTATACCCTGGGTTTGTTGGTCACGGCATTGGCTCGACTGAATGCCATGAGCAACCTGGATCCGGTGAAGGTCACCGCAACCCAACTGAAGAACAGCCCGGTCGAGACAACGGCGAACAGGTAGAACGCGGCGTCGGCGGGTCTGTTCTCGACGGCGCTGCGAATCGCTTTGGCGACCCATGTGGACGGCAGCAAAGCGGCTTTAAGATACTGCAGCTCGCCCAGGAACGATTCGAGCCATGTACTGGAGGTGTCGGAGGCTGCGACCCAGAGCCGGCCCCACCAGAGAATCAGCAAGCCGATGGCCGTGGCCGCGGCATAGAGCAGAACGCGTCTGGCCTGTCGGGGCAGCCACATGGCCACGACCAGAGCGACGAGCAGGCCCAGCGCGCCGGGTATCGGAACGAAGCCCATGAATCCGACGACGAACGTCAGGTAGAAGTACCAGGGGAGGCCCTGGACCTTTCCGAAGGCGAACATCAACGGCACGCCCAGCAGAAGGAGCGACCAACTCGCGAAGAACAGGGCCTCGAGATACATGATCGAGACGATGTTCCGTGGAGAGTTCGGGGTCGCCAGCAGGAACGAAGGTTCCGCCCGGCCGAACAGCGCGCTATAGGCCAGCACCGCAGTGGAGAAGGCCAGCAGCGCCGTCATTGCCGCGAAGAAAACATGAAAGACATACGGCATGGCGATCGCCGAGGACTGCTCGAAGCGACGCATGAACCGGAAGGCCTCGTCGAAGACCAGGTAGAGCGAGGCCCAGATGATCGAGATGAACATGATGACGAGCAGCACTTTCAAGGGCGACTGGTTGATCAGTTGCCCCATGCTGTTGCGCACCGCCGCCATTCGCAGACGAAGGAGCCACGCGAAGCCGGGCAGGTAGGAACCGGGCGGATTCCGGGTTGTCTGGGCTGCTCCACCGGACGAAGAGCCGTCGGCACGAGGGTCGCCGGCCACTGACGAGCTGAATCCTGAATTGCGTCCTTGACTCATAGCCTTCGCAACCTCAAGACCTTCCGCTTGGCGGCGCGGGATAGTACCGGTTGCGCCCACAGCGCCGATCAGGGCGCCGGGCCGGCCGGTTTGCGCAGGTATCCGGCCGCGAGGATCCTCGTCGGTGCGTTGACTTCAGGGATCCCCGAGCCGATTGCCTAGTGTAGCGTAGGCCCTATAATGCCCGCCACCAGTTTGCGTGTCGTTTTCTCATGGTCCGAGGCATGCAAACGGGGCGCGTAGGAGCGCGCGTAATTGCAGGGAGACACAGCCATGCCAAAGAAGACGGTGCCGACAAGTCGCAAGCCCTCTGCCCCGACCGGGCAGACCAGCAAGGCGAAGCCAAAAGTCCAGATTACTCAGCCGAGCGTCAAATCGAAGCGGGACGCTTCCATGCCGCAGAAAGCACTCCGCGCGAGTCGCGCGGGCTCCACGGCTCTCGCCGCCGGAGGACAAGCCCGCCCGGCCGCTCAGCCAGCCGGTCGGCAGACCTTGCCGGCGGAGAGCCTGGCGAAAGCGGAGGCCAACATTGCAGCGGCCATCGAATCTCTGAATACGCAGATGAATGCGGCCAT
The DNA here is from genome assembly GCA_035542775.1 of Phycisphaerae bacterium. Taxonomy (GTDB): domain Bacteria; phylum Planctomycetota; class Phycisphaerae; order UBA1845; family UTPLA1; genus DATKKX01. The sequence continues at coordinate 9,191 of DATKKX010000378.1, forward strand.
GGCCACGATGACCGAGTTGGCAGTGGCCCAGCGCGGGCGTGGTGAGGATTATCTCCGCACTGCGCCGCTGGACAGGGCGACGGCCACGTTCCAACGGCTAGTCGGAGAGGTTCTGGATGACCACCTGGTCGAGATGTTGCCGACACTGATCGCTCTGCAGGGCGAGATGGCCGAGAAGGCCCGCACGCCGAATCAGAGGAGCGATGATGATTTCTATCGCCGCGGAACGGAGATGCTCGATCAGGTGCTTTCCACGGCCCAGGTCAAGCAGTATGACGCCAGGCCCGGGGAAGCCTTTGATCCGTTGATTCATCTGGCGGTCGGCGAGACGCACCGTGGGGACATGACCGACGGCGTCGTCGCCGAATTTCTGCAGCCGGGCTTCCGCACGGCACGCGGCAAGATCGTTGCCCCTGCCAAGGTCAAGGTCAACAGGAGGTGAGACCATGGCCCGCTTGGGCATTGATTTCGGAACCACCAACA
>DATKKX010000379.1:0-3128 GCA_035542775.1 Phycisphaerae bacterium
TACGCTTGAAAGCCGAAAAGGTTTTGGGATAGGTTCTAGTCAAAGTAAAGAAGCCACGACCGTGTCCGTGGTACGGCCGTGGCGAAAATACAATCAAACTTGCTACCTAAAGGCGCTCCCCTGGAGTCCTCCTCCTACAAATTCGCGTGCACCGCGTCCAGTGCGTGGCGGAGAATCCAGGCCTTCTCGCCTGCGTCATGAGTAGTTCCAAGCTCGTTTAAGGCGCGGGCCAACCGCGAGCGTGATCCTTGGTCGATGTCCATGGCCAGGAGACCATTGGCGGCGACCTCATAGACTGCCGTGCAGGCCGCGGCGTCGCCTTTGTTGAAGAGCGGGACGCCGTGACGAATCGCGAGTTCAATCAGATCGTGTGCGTTGGCCGCACCCATTTGTTTTTCATCGTGCGGCATCAGGACCGTGTCAATCACGTGAATCACGCCGTTTGACGCATCGATGTCGGTCCTGACGATGTTGGCGTCATTGACGCGCGGCTTGCCATCCACCAATCGAACCCGGACGACCTCCTTCTGAAGCGTCGCGATCTTGTCGGCGGCAAGCGCGTCAGCCGCAAAGTCACGGCCGGAAACCACGTGAAGTTTGAGGATTGAAACGAGCTTGTCTTTGTTCTCACTCTTGAGCAGCGAATCGAGCGTGCCCTTCGGCAGCTTCGCAAACGCCTCGTCGGTCGGCGCGAAGACTGTGAACGGGCCATCACCTTGCAGGACCTTCGCGAGGTCCGCGGCGGTGAGGGCGGCGATTAACGTCTTGAACATGCCCGCGCCCTGCGCGGTCGTAACGATGTCCTTGTCGCTGGGCAAGATCACACTGTCGATGACGTGGATGACACCGTTCGAGCATTCGATGTCCGTCTTCACCACCTTGACGCCGTCGACGGTCAAACCGCCGCCCTTGACGACAAGATCAATCTGCTGTCCGTTGAGCGTTTGGGCACTCGTCAGTTTCATCGCCTTTTCGGACGGCACGCGGCCCGACACGACGTGGTAGGTCAGAATGGCCGACAGCCGGCCCTTGTTCTCGGGCTTGAGCAGGTCGTCCAGCGTGCCCTTGGGCAGTTTGGCGAAGGCCTCGTCGGTGGGGGCAAACACGGTGAACGGGCCCTCTCCCTTCAACGCATCAACCAAGCCCGCCTTGGTCAGCGCGGTCGCGAGCGTCTTGAACGAGCCGGCCGCGACGGCCGTGTCCACGATGTCCCTCTTGCCCGCATCGTCCGCAAAGGCATTAAGAGGCGCCCCGCACAGCGCCAGGCCCAGCAACAGTCCACACTTCGCCACGGCGAAACTTCGATTCATGGATTTCCTCTTCTGGTTCAGGTCTGCGTTGGACGCGTACACCGCATCCCTAGCATGCTCTTCGCAGCCCAATCAGAATCGGATTCAATATTTCTCGCGCCCGCCCGAAAGGCGAGGCTTGGCGGCCCCCCGCCGAATGTCCGCGAATCCACCGCAGGCGATTGGGCGAAGTACATAGAGGTTGCTTGGCACGGGTGCAGGGCCGCCCTATCGTTGCCTATTTGCAGGCCAGCGAAGCGGAGCGCCACTGGGCGACGCACACCTGCGCATTATGGGGCGGCGGTGGGCCGACGGAGTTCGTAGAGACGACGTGCATCAACACCTGCTTCAACGTGTGGCGGCCGGCGAGGCGGCGGCGGTCGAGGAGTGCATCGACCGCTACGGCGGCCTGATCTGGTCCCTCGCGCGCAAGCTGGTCGGTGTTCATGCCGATGCGGAGGATGCCGTGCAGGAGGTGTTCATCGACCTTTGGAAATCTGCGGACCGCTTTGACCCCAATGTGGCATCCGAGCCGACGTTCGTCGCGATGATCGCCCGCCGGAGGTTGATCGACAGCAAGCGCCGGCGGCTGCGGCGGCCGGATCAGGGCCAGTCGATGCCCCTTGACGACGTGGACGTGCCGTCCAGCGAGCAGGATCGCGACGCGGCCGAGATGGCGGAAGAGGCATCGAAAGCGGCCGCGGCCATCCGTGAACTCCGGCCCGAGCAGCAGGAGATCCTATCGCTGTCAGTTTACGAGGGCTGGTCACACCAGCGGATTGCCGATCATCTCCAGGTTCCGCTCGGCACGGTCAAGACGCACGTTCGCCGGGGGCTGATCCGAGTCCGCGAATTGATCCAGGGCGGCGCGCCGGTGTTCGTCGACCCGCAGGTGAACCCATGAGCGCCTTCGCAACGGCAGACGAGCGTCTGATGCAGCTCCTGGCTGACGAAGCCACCGAGGGGCTTTCGGGTTCCGGGCATGACGAACTGGAACAAGAGCTCAGCGCTCATCCGGACGTTCCGCGAGATGGAATGGAACTCGCGGCGGCGGCGGCGGCCCTGGCGATGATGGGCGACAATGAAAAGGAGTTGCCGCAGCAGATGCGTGCAAAACTACGCTCAGACGCATCGCATTTTTTTGCCGAGCGCTGGGGGAACACGGACACTGGGCCGGCCACGGTAAGCCTCGCTCAGGAATCGCAAACGGCCCCACGGCCGGCGAACCGATTCAGCCGTCTGGGATGGCTGGCCGTTGCCGCGTCAATGTTTTTGGCCGTCGTCGGCTGGTGGCGGACGATGGCGCCGACGCGCGAAGAACCGATGGACGTGCAATATCAACACTTTGTGCGTCAGGCCACGGATTTGGTGCAGGCGCCGTGGAAGGCGAAAATCGACGACTTTCGTGGTGTCTCGGGTAAAGTCGTCTGGAGCGACTCGGAGCAGGCGGGCTACATGATTCTGAGCGGACTGCCGGCAAACACCGGCCAGCGCCAGTATCAGTTGTGGATCGTCGACCCGCAGCGCGACGCACGTCCGGTCGATGGCGGAGTCTTTGATGTGCCTCCCGACGGTGGGACGATTACGATTCCGATGCGAGCCCGGCTCCCGGTGCGGCATCCGACCGTCTTCGCCATCACGCTCGAAAAAGAAGGCGGCGTGGTCGTATCGGATGGGCCGTTGCTGGTGGTTGCGTCCGTCGCCGGATGATGATGGGCTTGGAACGATTGAGCGCTTTATGAACAAGGAAGCCTTACAGCTCAGCCGATCGCTCGAAGCGGTCTCCAAGGCGCTGGCCCGCTGGACCGTCGAGCGGCATGCCTCGGCTGACAAGACGTT
>DATKKX010000380.1:0-5653 GCA_035542775.1 Phycisphaerae bacterium
GCGGGCAATGCGTCACCCCGCCGACATGGATCGCGACCGGGTGAATATGCCGCCCCGCCACCGCCGCGCAGATGTCGTTGGCCAGCTTCTTGAACCGCAAGGCCAGCTTCACCACGTCCGGATGCGTCTTGGCCAGCGGAATCACAGAGCCCACGCCCAGGAAGTCCGGCACCGCCAGGAAGCACACGTGCAGAATATGGCTCTGCAACTGCTCCCCGAAGAACGCCAGCTTCCGCAACATCAGCGACTGTTCGGTGATCTGTATGCCGCAGGCCGCCTCCATCGCCTGGACGCTGGCGGAGGTATGCCCCACCGAGCAGATTCCGCAGATCCGGCAAGTAATGTGCGGCGCCTCGTAGTACGGGCGGCCCCGCAGAAACGATTCAAAAAAGCGCGGGCTCTCGACGATGGCCAGTTGCAGGTGGGTGATCTCTCCGTCACGAACGCTGATGGAGATGTTCCCGTGGCCCTCGACGCGCGTCACATGCTTGACATCAATCGTAACGTTCTTCATGGCAGCGTACTCTCTTGATATGCCCCGTATAGCCTGAAGTCAGCCAACACGTCCGCAAGCGGAACGTTGTATTGCTCGCGCAGGTTCACGCCCGCGGCGGCCAGGGCCTCCTTCCCGACCAGTCCGCGGCAGCCTTCGCACTTCGAGCCGTAGCTCGGACAGATCGCCGAGCAGCCGGCCCGCGTCACCGGCCCCAGGCAGATGATGCCTTTCTCGTACAGGCACAGGTTCCCCTGCTTCTTGCACTCCGTGCACACGGGCTGCTCCGGCAGCTTCCATTGCTTGCCGGCCAGAAGGCTCTTCACGAATTCCAGGAACTCCTCCTTGATCATCGGGCAGCCCGGCAACTCGTAATCCACCTTGACCACTGCCGACTGCGGCTGGGCCCGGATGGTCGGGAACCACTTGGCGCCGTCGCCGTACACGTATCTGCGGTAGTCATCTTCCTCCTGGTAGTTCTTCAGCGTATTGAGGCCGCCCAGGCAGGCGCAAGCCCCGATCGACACCAGGACCTTGGACTTCTCCCGGAAGTGTTGAAGCTCCTTCACGTCCTCCGGCGTCGACACCGCGCCGTCCACGAAGGCGATGTCTATGTCCCAGCTCCGCTCTGTCATGCCCTCGCGGAAGTTCACGATTTCGACGGCCCCGAGGATGTCGAGCAGTTGATCCTCCAGTTCGAGGATGGCCAGCGAGCAACCCTCGCAACTGGTCAGACTGAAAATGGCAATCTTGGGTTTCATTCCAGCGCCTCCCGCATGGCCTTGAGCTGCCCGTACTTGAAGACCGGCCCTTCCATGCACACGTATACGTTGTTGGCCTGACAATGCCCGCACTTCCCGATGCCGCACTTCATGCGCCGCTCCAGCGAGCAGTAGATGTGGTGCTGTGGAATGCGGCGGGCCAGTACTTCCAGCACGACGAACTTGAACATCACCGGCGGACCGACCACCACGACCATCGTCTCCGCCGGATTCAGCTTGGGCAGTTCCTTGAACAGCGTCGTCACCACGCCGCTTTTACCGCGCCACTGCTCGTCCGGCCGGTCCACTGTCACCTGGAAATTCACGTCCGGGTTGTCCCGCCAGCCGGGCAACTCATCCAGAAACAGAAGCTCTTTCGGCTCCTTGGCTCCATAAAGCAGATGAAACTGGCCGAACCGCGGCCGCTCATCGAGGATGTAGTGGATCAAAGACCGGACCGGCGCCAGCCCCAGTCCTCCTGCTACGATCAAAATGTCTTTTCCGTGCAGCTCCGACACGTCGAATCCGTGGCCGAGCGGCCCGCGGATCCCCACCGTGGCACCCTCCTCCAGCGACTGCAGGTAGGAGGTGACGTTCCCCGCCTTGCGGATGCAGAGCTGAAACATGTCCGGCCGTGTCGGTGAGGAGCAGATCGAGATCGGGCACTCGCCGATGCCCAGCACCGAAACCTGCACGAATTGTCCCGGTGCGTGCCCGAGCTGCCGGCCGTCCCGGAACTGGATGTCGTACAGCTTCTCCATCTCCGTCATTTTCTGTATCCTGACGATCTTCGCCGGAGAAGGGATGTACACGCTTCCCTGAGCCGTCGGCTGAGTGGCTTGCATCGTCGTCATGTTATGCCTCCTCCGCGAGCTGGTTGTAGATCTCCACCGTGCTGATCTTGGCGGTGCAGGCCCGGTTGCAGCGGCCGCAACCGACGCAGCCCGCCAGGCCGGTCTGCTCGCGAATCCACTTGGCCTTGCGATAGATCCGATGCCGCAGCCGCGAGGCGGCCTTCGGACGGAAATTGTGGGCACCCGCGACGATCGCGAAGTTCGTGAGCTGGCAACCGTCCCACTCCCGCTTCCGCTGGCCGGAAGTCAAGGTGATGTCCATCTCGTCGAAGATGTTGAAGCAGTAGCAGGTCGGGCATGACAGGTTGCAGCTGCCGCACGAGTAACACCGCCGGGCCGTCGCTTCCCACAGCAGAGAGTCGTAGGAGCGATCCAGCAGCGCCGGCAGGCCGTCGGCCGTCGTCTTCAGAACCCGCCGGAACGCGGCCGCCTTCGTGCGCTGGTATTGATCCAGGTCGCGCTCGTCCGCCGCCGTCGGAACCGTCGACCGCCGAGTGTACAGCATCCACTCTCGCCCCGCCGGCGTCCCGAAAACCACGCCGTAACGCGGCTTCTCGCCCGCCTGCCCGCCCAGCGGGTATAACATCACGTCGAAACCCGCCGTCGCCTCGTGCGTCTGCATGTCGACGCAGTAAGCGCCCTCGACGCACGGCTGCGGACAATCCATCCCCACGATCATCGTCTCGCGCCGCTTCGCCAGATAGTGCTCGTCGCGATGATCTTTATCGAACACCCGATCAAGCAGGCGAATTGCGTGGATGTCGCACGGATGAACGCCGATCAGGGCCGTCGGCCGGTCGCCCAGGACCGGTTCGGCCGAGAAGCCGCCGTCCTTCTGATCGTATTTGAACAGCGTCTCGACCGGCGGAAACAGGAATGTCCGGGGGCTGTACACGCAGTACTTGAAGGACAGGTCCAGCCGCCCGGCATCTTCCACTTCTTCGTAGAAGTGCCTGTCCTTGCGTGCCACCGGCCCCACGATACGGCGCTTTCTGGCCAACTCGTCTACGAGCGACAGAAAGTCCTCGTGTTTGATCATTCTGTCCAGCATGACACCAACCCTTGATGAACCGTCCGGCGGCGCCGCACGCGACGCCGCACGCGACGCCGCCAACGTCGTTTAGAGGCGGCCGCCGAGATCGCCCCGCCCACGAGGCGCTCTCGGCGGTCCTTTCCCCGTTTTACTCAATTCGTCGACCTGCCCTCCACCGTGAGACTGCAATCCGCGTTCCAACCTTCCGATCGTCAAGGCCCCGGAAACGAACCTGGCGCCACGATCCGCTGCATGCCCTCCACCACATGAGGCGGAACCAGGACACTTGCCGCAAAGCGGCGCATCCGTAGGCCACTATTTGGTACCCCCTAGCGCCTTCTGCACGGCGTTCCGCAGCGTGGTCGCGTCAAAGGGCTTGTCCAGAAACTGGTTCACCGGGACATAGTCGCTGCCCAACTCCTTCGCGTAGTCCATGCCCATGGTCTTGCCGATCGAGGAAATGATGATGATCGGAATCTTCTTCAGCTCATCGTCCTTCCTCAGTTCATAAGCGAGGTGAAATCCTTCCGACGGCGTGTCCAGCATGATATCCAGCAGAATCAGGTCAGGCGCCCGCTTTCGTGCCGAATCGAGCCCTGCCGGGCCCGTCAATGCGCATTCCACTTGATAGCCCGCCGGCTCCAGAATCATCTTGACCGCCTCGTGGATGTCGGCGTCGTCGTCAATGAGCAGGATGGTCTTGTTGGCCATGTCGTATGAACCTCCGCGCTTGGTTGTCAGCAAATCCTCGGGAGTTCCTCGCCGTAAGGGCGTTGCACGATCCGCTGTCCGCCGGCTCGAGTGTTCAACTCAACCAGTGGCGGTTTCGCGCTGGTGACTCGGCCGATGACGGCCGCCGCCTTGCCCAGTGGATGCGAACGTAACGCTGCAAGTGCTGTTGACGCGTCTTTTGCCGCCACCACGCAAACGCACTTTCCCTCGTTGGCCACCGTGATCGGATCCAGCCCTAACATCTCGGCGGCGTTTCGCGCCGTCCGCGTGATGGGGATATCCGCCTCCCGGATCTCTATACTCAGTCCGCTTCGCTCGCTGATGTCAGCCAGAACGCCCGCCACGCCGCCCCGGGTGGCATCGCGCAGGAACTTCACGTCAGCGCCGCTCTTCAAGAGTTGACCAATCAGCCCGTTCAACGGCGCTGCGTCGCTCCGCAACTCCGAATCAAAGCGTATATCACTACGAACCGACATGATCGTCAAGCCGTGATCGGCCAAATTCCCGTTCACCAGGATCGCGTCCCCCGACTCCACGCGCCCCAGGTCCAGTCTGGGACCTTCCATCAGCCGCCCCACCCCCGCCGTATTGATGAACAGGCCGTCGCCTCCCCGCCGTTCGATCACCTTGGTGTCGCCGGTCACCACCTCGACGCCCGCTTCCCGGGCCGCGGCGGCGATCGACGCCACGATCCGGTCCAGCACTCCCAGGGGCAAGCCTTCCTCCAGAATCAATCCCAGGCTGATCGCGATTGGCGCGGCCCCCATGACCGACAGGTCGTTAACCGTACCGCAGACGGCCAGCCGGCCGATGTCGCCGCCGGGAAACTCCAGGGGCGTCACGACATACGAATCGGTCGTAAAGACCACGTTCCCGCCGGCCCACGGCAGAATCGCGCTGTCCGTCAAAGGTCCCAGCCGGTCGTTCTTGAGCAGCGGCAGGACATGATTCGCGATCAGGCGGCTGGTCAACTCCCCGCCGCCACCATGCGCAAGAACGATCCGATCTCTGCGATCGGATCCCAGACCCGCGTCGCCCACAGTCACGTTCAACCCTCCGGCATCACGGAGCAGCACGGCCGACGGCCGTAAATCGATGATACTTGTACCACGCCGCGCAGGTGCCTTCGCTGCTGACCATGCACGGACCGATCGGCGTCAGCGGCGTACATGTGTTCTCGAACAAGCCGCATTCGATCGGTTCCACCTTCCCCTGAATGACCTCTCCGCAACGGCAGGCCGGGTGGTCCTCATCCTCGCCCAGGGCCACGCCGAACCGCTGCAACGCATCATAATGCCGGAAGGCGGGCGCTAATTCCAGCCCGCTGCCGCGAATGACGCCAAGCGCCCGCCAGGGCGTGTCCGCAATGACGAAAACCCGACGCAGAAGCTCGGCCGCCGCGGCATTGCCTCCTTCTGAAACGATCCCGGCATAGACATTTTCCAACTGCGGACGACCGGCCGCCACCTGACGCACCAGATGCAGAAGCCCCAGCAGAATTTGCTGCGGCTCGAATCCCGCAACTACGCATCCTTTGCGGTGCTTCTCAACAACGGGCCGATACGCCGAGCTGCCGATGATGACACTCACGTGACCGGGGCAGAGAAAGCCGTCCAGCGGAACATCGCCCGCCTCCAGCAACGCCAGCATCGCCGGAACGACGAGCTTGTGGCACATGAGGACGCTGAAATTCTCGACATGTTCCCGCTGGGCCTCGAGTACCGTTGCCGCCGTGGCCGGAGCCGTCGTCTCGAAGCCGACGCCGAGAAAAACCACCTCC
>DATKKX010000381.1:0-16208 GCA_035542775.1 Phycisphaerae bacterium
GAATGGCCGCTGTGAGCAGCCTTCGAAACCGGAACAAGCCCGCAAGGACTGCGATGGCCAATACCGCCGACAGGATCTCGCCACTACAGCCCAAAGCCGGTAGCGCCTGCAGGAGAAGCGCGAACCCCCCTGCTGCCGGCCCGCGCGCCGGCAAGGCCGGCGCGGCCGACGGCAGCGTGGTTGCTGTCGCGGGCGAGCTTGCTGTGATGGGGGACGGGACCGGGAAGATGGCGATCTTTCCGGTGAAATGGCAAGAGAGTCCGAAGGCCGTGCCTGCGGGTCCGCCTTGCTTCACTGAATTCTCTGCCGCGCAGATGCTCGGGGCGTGCTTGATCATCGAGATGAACATGGGCAAGTCTACCACCCAGAGGGCAAGCGGAGCAGCCACGAGCACGTAACCCCAGACGAGTAATGACATCAGCTTGCCGAAGCTCGGGTTGAGATCACGACGAGCCAGGCGGCGAAGGTGGATGAGCATCAGCAAACAAATGGCGCAGGCCACCCAGCCGCTGAGCACCAGCAGAAGCGCCCAAGCCCACTCGCCGCGCGTGGGCGCCTCGCCGTAACGGTCGGACACACGGCCTACGAAGCCCACGCACAGGAGGGCGAGCGGGATGCTGATGCCGCTGAGGATTCGGATGCAGACGGCCAACCTGGATTGTCGTGTCGGTTCGCCGGAGCCAGGCTGCGGCGATGAGAGCAACCAGATGCTATATAGCGACGCGATCGCAGCTATGACGGACGCGATGCCGAGCGCGATGACGAAGACACTCAAGCCGAGCGGGCTCCAGCTTCGTTCCGAAAGAGAGAAAGCCAACGTGAATGGAAGCTGAAACGCCTTCACGATCAGCGGACCGCCCGACATGCCGTAACCATGCGTCCCGAACAGAAGGATAAGCATCCCTCCAGCAATGCTGGCCAGCAGCATCCACAGAAGGATAGTGATGCCCCTGAGCAGCCTGCGCAACCACTGCTTGTCGGCGAGGATGAGCCAAGTGCCTCGGAGCGTGTGCTGGACCGGCTTGCCGCACTCGGTGCAGACGCCGTCGATTGCCAGGGAGCGCAGGTTGTAACCACAGGTAAAGCAGGGCAGGTCTATCCCAACCGTGCCGGGCACGGCCACAGGCACCACAGGTTCCGGCTTCTCGGCCACGCCTGCTACTCCTGGGACGATTCGCTCCACGATGCGGCGTCATTGCCCTGGGCGGCGGCATCGCGTTGACCGTATCATACCGCCTTGATGGTTCACATGATGCGGCGCGGCGGAGCTTGCCGATAAAAACGTGTCCGTCCAAACCTTCGGCGCAAGGTGCCAGTGCACCGGCGCAAATCAGGGAGATGACGACATGTTCAAGCGGATGCGGTTGATCTCGTGCCTGGCCATCGCGGCAGGCTGCATGCTCTCGACAACGAGCACGGCTCGTGCCCAACGGATGCTTCGTGAGCCGCAAGACCAGCCAACTGCCGAGGCCGATCCGGGAGACGAGAGCGACCTTTCCGACAGGCCGGAAGGCGCAACCGCGAACGCCGATCAGCCCTCTGGGCAGGCGCCGACGCCTGCGGACAGCAGCGAAGACCAAATCGACGCCGGTCAACCCGCCGAGCCACCCGCCTCCCAACCTGAAAGCGGCATCGTCCCGCTGCTGGGCCGGGCGAAATCCAACCGTACCAATACCGCCGCCGCGCCGACCGTCTCCGATTCCGTCGCCCTGCAGATTGCCCTCGATCGCGCCGGCTTCTCGCCGGGCCTCATCGATGGCAACGTCGGCCGCAAAACCCAGGTCGCAATCGCTGCATTCCAGAAATCTGCCGGGCTGCCCGCCACCGGCAAGCTCGACGACGCCACGCGCCGGGCCCTGGCGGTCGGATCGTCCGCCAATGGCGGACTGGTGCGGCGATTCACGCTGACCGAGTCGGACATTGCCCAGGTCGGCCCCTGGCCGAAGGACTGGATCGAGAAGTCGCAGGTCAAGCGGCTGGGCTACAAGTCCGTCGCCGCGATGGCCGCGGAGCGCGGACACTGCAGCCTGGCCATGCTGGCACGCTTGAACCGCGGCGTCGATCTCGACTCGCTGGCAGCGGGCGATGTCGTCTGGCTGCCGGCCGTCGAAATGCCGGCCTCAACGCCGAAGGCCGCCTGCATCGAGATCGATCTCGCTCAGAAGCTCCTCCGCGTGCTGGACAAGAGCGGCAAGGTCGTGGCCCTGTTCCATTGCTCGATCGCCAAGGACAAGGCCAAGCTCCCCAAGCGCTCGTGCAAGGTCGCGGTGATCGCCCCGAATCCGATCTACATCTTCGACCCGAAGATGTGGCCGGAGGTCAAGAACCTGCATCGCAAGCTGGTCATCCCGCCCGGCCCGCGAAACCCCGTGGGCTTGTGCTGGCTCGGCCTGAGCCTGGACGGCTACGGCATCCACGGCACGCCCGAGCCCGAGATGATCGGCAAGACCGGTTCGCACGGCTGCATCCGCCTGGCCAACTGGGACGCCCAGCGCCTGGGGAAGATGGTCCGCGTGGGGATGGAGGTGCGGTTTACCAACGGCCCGACGAGCGTGGCGCGGCGGTGAACTGGCAACCACGCAGCGGTGGGCGCTTAGGGCCAAAGCCTCGGCTTAGCAGGGCTGTTGACCGCTCTCGTGTCACCATTTCAGTCTTGCCGCCAAAGTAGTGGCGGCTGGCTGGCCGCTGCTACGGGCTCGGCCCCCGTCGGGGCCGATCCCCCGGGCGATCACCTCAGCAACCTCAGCTTTTTCAAGATTTTTGCCAAATAGCGCGTTGCGCCGAGGCGCATTTGGAGCCTATGAAGGGAGAGGCCTTCGCCGCCGCCAAGGCCGACGAGGTCTGGGAGCGGCCGACCTCCCGGTCGAGGACGTCCGGGCACTGCCGGGTCAGGAATTGCAATGCTCGGTAGTCTCCTGGCGCGGCGAAGCCGCAACCAAAGTGGTGCCGACGCCCTCGTCGGCAACTTCCCACAACGTGGCGTCAGCCCTGAGCCTGCCCTTTACGTCGCGAACGATGTCAATGGTGGCCGACGCGGAACGCCGAAGAGCCCTCGCGGCTCGCGAAGAAATCGAAGGTTTGCAGAACGAGGCAACACTGAGCGCTGATGCCGCTCACCGAAGGATGCGTCAACAAGGCTGGGTGATCCCATGGTTTTGACGCGATTCGCGCTCGCCGAATTCCCGACAGCTTCGCTTGCCTTTGCGACGATTTCGCGATACTATATACCCGCCAAATCGGGAGGGCGGCGACTCGTTCATTCGCGGGCTCTCGGTTTCTTCGGAGAGCGTATCGCCAAGGCGGTCGCGCGTGGTTCTTGCCCGCCGGCCGACGTTGTGCAGTGTGCGGGTTGGGTACAGATCTGACCGAGTCGCTTACCAAGCGGAGGTAGAGGCATATCCAGGAGATCTTATCTCGTAGTCGTATCGTTCACGCTGTTGGCGGGGACGCTGTCCACGTCGCCCGCCCTGGCCGAGTGTGAAAGCTGGCTGCCAAGCCAAGTAGCGCCCGCAGAACTCAATGACGGGGTACTGGCTTTGGCCAATTACGACGACGGCACAGGTCTGGCACTCTACGCCGCGGGCGCCTTCACGACCGCGGGCGGCGTAACGTGCAACCACATCGCCAAGTGGAACGGCTCAAGCTGGTCGCCGCTGGGCAGCGGGATGGCCCTGGAAGGACCGCCCCCTCCAACCCCCGCCAGCGTGTATGCCCTGACCGTCTACAACAACGAGTTGATCGCGGGAGGCGCTTTCACCACCGCCGGCGGTGTGGCATGCAGCAGTATCGCCAGGTGGAATGGTTCAAGCTGGTCGCCGTTGGGTACCGGGATGGGCGGTGGATACCCATGCCTCGGAGGAGCCCGTGTGATAGCCCTGACCGTTTTCAACGGCGAGCTGATTGCCGGTGGTTGCTTTGTGACCGCAGGAGACGTAGCGTGCAATTGCATCGCAAAATGGAACGGGACATACTGGGCGCCGCTGGACGGTGGGATCGGTAGTGGTAGTATCAGGGACGTTTACGCCCTGACCATTTTCAATGGCGAGTTGATCGCCGGTGGTGCCTTCGCGACTGCGGGCGATGTGACGTGCAACTGCATCGCAAAATGGAACGGCTCAACCTGGGCGCCGCTGGGCAGCGGGATGAGTGTCAGCCACAGCCTTCCATTCGTGTGGACCCTGACCGTCTTCAACAGCGAGTTGATCGCCGCGGGCAACTTCACCTCCGCGGGGGGTGTGGCATGCAACTACATCGCCAAGTGGAACGGCTCAAGCTGGTCGCGGCTGGGCAGCGGGATGAGCGATGGCGAGTCTGGACCTGAAGTGTACGCCTTGAACGTCTTCAATGGCGAACTGATTGCTGGCGGCAACTTCCACACCGCGGGCGGCGTTGCGTGCAGTGGTATTGCCAGATGGAATGGCTCAGCCTGGGCGCCGCTGGGCGCCGGGGTGGGAAGCCCCACCGGATACGCGAGCGTGTGTGCGCTCGATGTCTTCAACGGCGAGTTGATTGCCGGGGGCGGTTTCACCACCGCGGGAGGCGTGGCATGCACGAACATCGCCAAGTGGAACGGCTCCGACTGGACGCCCGTGGACATGGCGATGAACGGCACCGTCAGGGCGATGACCATCTTCAACGGCGAGTTGATCGCCGGAGGTGACTTCACCGTGGCAGGAGGCGTGGCATGCAACCGCCTCGCGAAGTGGAACGGCTCAACGTGGGCACCGCTGGGCAGCGGGATGCGCGGGGGTGGATCGGCGGGAACCAGAGTCAGCGCCTTGACCGTCTACAACGGTCGGCTGATCGCCGGGGGCGACTTCACCACCGCCGGGAGCGTAGCGTGCAACAACATCGCGAAGTGGAACGGATCGAGCTGGACGCCACTGGGCAGCGGAACCGACGGCCCCATCAACGCCCTGATTCTCTTCAACGCCCAGTTGATCGCCGGGGGCGACTTCACCACCGCGGGGGGCGTGGCCTGCAACTACATCGCCATGTGGAACAGTGCGTCCTGGTCGCCGCGTGGCAGCGGCATGAACGGTGCTGTGTCGGCCCTGAGCGTCTTCTTCAGCAAGTTGATCGCCGGAGGCGTCTTCACTCTGGCAGGCGGCGTCGAGTGCAACTATGTTGCGACATGGAACGGCTATAGCTGGTCACCGCTGGGCAGCGGGATGGGGGGAGATGAAGTCGATCAGGGCGTGTATGCACTGACTGTCTTCAACCTCGACTTGATCGCCGGGGGCATCTTCACGACAGCAGGCGGCGTGGCGTGCAACAATATCGCAAAATGGAACCGCGCAAGTTGGGAGCCGCTGGGTACGGGAACGGACCTTGGCGTTCATGCCCTGACTGTCTTCCACGACGAATTGATCGCCGGAGGCGAGTTCACGGTCGCGCGCAGCGTGCCGTGCAACTACATCGCCAAGTGGAACAGCTCGAGTTGGACGCCGTTGGGCAGCGGGATGGACGGTGTTGCGTGCAGCCTGAAGGTCTTCGACGAAGAGTTGCTCGCCGGGGGCGCCTTCACCACCGCGGGCGGCCAGTATTCCCCGTACTGGGCCCGATGGGGGTGGCTGTCAGGCGACGCCGATGGCGACGGCTTGGTCGACCAGTCCGACATCGCGCCGTTCGTCCTCGCCCTGGTCGACCCCGTTGCATACAGCGCCCAATACCCCGGCTGCCTGGAGACCTGCGACTGTAACGAAGACGGAGCCGTGAACGGCCTCGACATCCAGGCCTTCCTCGCGGTGATCATCGGGCCTTAGCGCAACCATGGGAATAAGGTTCTATCGGGTCGATGAGAGCTGGGCCGCCCGCGGCTGCGGTCCTTTGGCCAACTGGGACACCCAGCGTCTGGCGAAGATCGTCCGCGTGGGGATGGACGTGCGGTTTACGAACGGGCCGACCAGCGTGGCGATGAAGCGATAAAACGCCCGTCCTTCCCGAAAGCCGCATTGCACGCTAATATCCCGTGTATGCTGACCCTGTCCGACGCTGCTGCTGACTGCTCGGCGCTGGTTTCCGAGATTGCCGGACGCGGAAGCCTGGACCAGATCATCCCCAAGCTGGCCCGCGACCCCGCAACAATTCGGCGCATCGAATCGGTCGTTCAACGTCTGCACACGCGGCACGAGCTGATCCACGCCGACGCCAGGCGGCTTAGTTTTGCGGGGACATCATACCGATATTCATCTGCTCTCTTTCTACGGCCATCCCCTCGAACCAGCGCCTCGTTGAGCCGGGACGCCAGCGACGCACAGGTCAGCCGGTCCGCCTGCCCCGGCCCCTCTCGAGCGTGCCGCTCCGCAGGCAGACCGATGCCCTAAGACTCGAAAACCGCACCGCCTCCCCTTCTTCTTCTGTCGCGCTCTTCATTGTGAAGCTCTGGTGAAGAACGCTGGCTGGTCCGCAGACCTGCGACGGTGTTGCGGCCTCGTGAACCACTCGACGCCGATGCTTCCAAACAGGCTCCTCGTTTATAAGTGAATATTCAGCTCCCACTCCGTTAATCCAGGCAGAGGAACAACATTAATGCACTCCGGTTTGCCCTCCCGCTGAAAGGAAAAGCAGCCATCATGAAACGCAGAATCAAGAAATGGTACATCGCGGGCAGCTTCGTGGCCGTGGTCCTCGTCGCACTGGCCCAGATCGTCGGTAACGACTGGTGGGCCATCCACTACGCCAAGTATCTGGCTGGCGCCGACAACGCCTACGTCGGTCAAGCTGGGCAGGTCTGCTTCGCCCCCGCCTCCAAGAGCCCGGTAAGCCCAACCCAGAGTTCCGGCACCACGCCGGCCGGACCACTCGCACATCGCTGATCCCGCCCGGGGGGAATCGCCCAAAGGGATAGCAAACGTCCCCCCTGCGAAGACGGATTACGGAATCGCCATGACCCGCGGCGCCCACCAGCCCCGCCGCTTATGCATTTCGGTGCTCCGGCTCAGGCACCGAGGATATCCTGCCAGGGTCAGCTAAACACACCGTCCTGCAGCATGAAGCGTTCCGCGGATTGGGAAATCACTCCGGCGGCACCGACATTCTCCCCGAAATCGCTGCGTGCCCGGAGCAACGATGACGCGTGTCGGGGAACGATCGTTGCCCCGCTCTTGACCTCGAAAAGATAAAGCTCGCCGTCCATCTCGATCAGCGGCGAGAACGATAGAGCCGGGAACGTCGTACGACGCGAGTGAATGGCAGAATGACGGTCTCTTGCCGAAGCATGGCGGATTCCTCCATGAATCTCCATTCCAACCTAAACCCATGCCTCCTGCTCCTGCCATCGGCCAGAGACCTGCGAAGGCTCAAAAAGTGCTACTTCCATCGAAGAGTCTCGATTTTTCACATTTTCCCACTTGCCTCTCGTCTAATGTTAGGTTATAGTTAGCATGGCTCGCTTGTGCCACCGCTCTGCGAGCAGTGCGGCGGCGGGGCAACGTCCCTGCGCCCGCTCCGCGCCCTCTGGTCGCTGAAGCTGAACGCCGATCGCTGACAGCTTTCCCGCGGCCATGTCCCAACCGGCCTTCTGGCAGGTGTGTGGGATTGCGTGCAAGTGCGTGGATGTGCACTTTTTTTTCTGCGAGGCTTTGCAGCCGGCGGATTCGCCGCCACGGAGGCACCGATGCAGCAGCGTGAGGAGGACAAATACAAGCTAAGAGCCTCTAACATAACCCGTGGCACCGGCGTCTCGCCGGTGGATTCACGGGCCGGAGGCCCGCACCACAGGAGGTTCTGTTCGACGCTCTAAAAAGTTGCGCCTGGTTGCGGCTGGTTGCGTTTTTCTTGGGAATCCCGCGTTGCGCAACCGCCGAGAGCTGACGGAAGGGCCGACGGCCCTCTTCGCTTTCAGGTAGTTTCAGTAGACCTCCACAAAAAACCGCCGCTCCGCCTTCAGACGGCCGGACAGGCCGGGGTCGCCGGTTTGATCGCCGATGCGATCGAGGACCTGAGCCACGCCTTCCTCGGAGCCTTTCATGCCGCACACGTACACCAGCGTGTCCGGCCGGGCCAGGCTGGGCGACAACTCCGTGCGGTTCTGCCACATCCGCACGTGGACATACATGCGATTGTCCGGCGTGGGCAGCTCGGTCGGGAACGGGTTCTTCTCGTCCTCGCGACTGAGCGCCGTGACGTAGTGGAAGTTGGGCAGGCTCAGATATGAGCGGAACTCGTCGTCGTAGAGGATCGTGTCCGCGTACTTGACGCCGAAGAAGAGAAACACGTGGCCCTCGTAGGCCTCGTTGAACAGCTCCTTCAGCATCCCGCGGTACGGGGCGATGCCGGTGCCGGTGGCGACGAAGATCAGGTCGCGCTGGTGAAAGTCGGGCGGCAGGAGAAAGTGCTTGCCGCTGGGACCGGTGATCCGGACGATGTCTCCCACGCCGCAGTCGCAGAGCTGCTTGGAGCACACGCCCGGTATGTCTTTCCTGCCGGTCTTCTCGTCGTCCCAAAAGTGCCGCACGACGACCGTCGAAACCGTCTGCCAGTCACCGTAGTCGCCCCGGGACTCTGAGCAGACCGAGTACAGCCGGATCTTGTACAGGCTCCCGGTCCGTGGGTCCCGCCCCTCGGGGACGACGCCGATGCTCTGGCCGGGCAGATAGGCGAGGCCCGGCGAGCTGAGCACGACGTGGGCCACCTCGTTGCGCGGCCCGCGCCACAGGGGCGTCAGGATCCGGTGCTCGAGGACTCTTGACATCAGGGGATGACTGGGTGTGAAGAGGTTCTGTGGGATGACCTTCTGCGCCAGTGTCTGCGGCATAACCGTAAGCCCCCATATGCCGCCAGTGCCGCGGTCGGAGCACGGCCCTGCGGGCTCGGATGCTCCTGTCCCCACGGATGATAGTATCGCGGTCGAGGGTGCGTCTGCAGGCGTGCGAAGATCACAATCAAGCATGCTCGGAGTGTTCGAGCATGTCGATGACCCGGTCTACGAGCGTCGTTCCTCTCTCGCCAGCTTGGCGAAGATCCCCATGCCGACGGCGGAGATCACGAAGGCGACGGCGAAGGCGCTCCAGCCGCTGAAGGCATACAACAGGGTCCCGACGAAAGGCGCCAGCAGGCCGCGGAGGCCGGTCAGCGAGACATGGATGCCCATGTAGAGCTCGGCCTTCTCGTCCTCGGCGAAGTGCAGGTGGCCGATGTACCAGGCGATGGCCCCACCGCTCTGGGCCAGGCCGTCCACGACACGGCCGACGATATACGCGGTGATGGCCGCGCCGAGCAGCCCGGCCGCGGGGCTTCGCTCATGGGCCGCGGCAAGGTATGCCCCCAGCCCGCAGAACAGCAGCGATCCGCACCAGCAGCCGGAGTTGACCACGCGGAATCGCAGCACGCCGACGCGGTCGAACAGCCGGGCCCACAGCGGCAGGGTGAGGATCATGGCGATGCGGGGGATGATGTCGAGCAGGCCGTTGCTGGCCGTATAGGTGAGGTTCAGGACCTTGGTGAGGATGATGGTGTTGACCGGCATGATCATCAGGTTGGCGGTGCCGATGCACATCTGGGCGGTGCAGTAACGCGCGAAGCGGGGGTCCTGGCGCAGGGCCTCGCGCATGCGGCCGAACACCTGCCACGGCGAGACCAGCGCCGACAGGGTGAACGGCGCGATCAGATCGGCGTCGGCGGTGGAGTCGGTGCCGCCCGCCGCCCGCGCGGCCAGAGCCTTGGCTTCGCCGCGGACGTGGATCAGGCGAAACACCAGCAGGCCCACGGCGCCGATGCAGGCGATGGCGGGATAGAACCAGCGGTAGGCCGACTCGTCGCGGTCGAAGAGCAGGCCGCAGCCCAGGATGACCGGCAGGCTCATGATGGTGCGGACGATTTGAAGGCTCGCGGTGATGCGGCCGCGGTGGGTCTTGGGATAGTTGGCCCGCCATAGCCCGGCCTGGGCCGTGACCACGCCGGACATGAACACGCGGGAGAGGCAGATCTGCAGGGCGAAGATCCATCCGCCGAAGCCCGAGTTGGGCGTGAAGGCCACGGAGAAGGCGACGGCCACGGCGGCGGCGGCCAGGGCCATGAAGACGGGCAGCTTTCGGCGGCCGACCAGCATGGCGCCCCACAGGAGGCTGGAGAGGTTGGCGAAGGCGGGGGTGGCCTGGACGATGGTGATGAGCAGGTCGGTGCCGCCGAAGGTCTTGCTGACCACGACGGCGGAGACGGTTCCCTCGACCAGCCCGGCGAACAGGCCCCAGAGGAACAGGTGCCGTATCTCGATGGCGAAGTTTCGGCGTGCCATGAAAGGCACGCGGCCTATGCCGAAAAGGTCCACGGGAGGTCCTTCTTGTGGTCGAATCAGAGCCGCCTGTCCGGGCGTATTATACGCTTGAAAGGCCATGGTGCGCGAAGGGAAGGAGACGCGGCGAAGCGGCCAAACACAGGCAGACAGCAAGAGCTCTGTGCCATGCTCTTGCGCCAGTTGCGCCCGATACGCTCAGATCACTCCATGACGAACGTGAATCGCTTCTTGAAATGGAGGTAATACAGGCCGATCAGGCGCATGGACACAATGCTGAGGTAGAAGTCAATGGCGTTGTAAAGCAAATCGCCGGCAATGCCGGGGAGTTGGGGCACTTGCGGCAGGTTGAGGCTCATCCCCATCTTCAGCACCAGCAGGCCCATCAGTCCGAGGATGCTGGCGGAACTGGCCACCAAGAGCATGAGCCAGAGGCTCAAATAGGGCAGGAAGGTGCGGATGATGGTGGTGAAGATCAGGTCGAGGCGGAGAATCTGCGCGGGCGCGTTGAAGGCGAAGAGCATCAGGAAGATCGGCCACAGGAACATGCCAACGCCGACGAGGAACACCAGGTTCAGGCCTGAGGACAGCGTGATCGGCAGGACTCCGTTGGACAGGAGAATCATGTAGATGCTGGCTGGCAGCATCGCGCATGCGATCGCGCCGATGTACTTGACAAGCGGCTTGATCACATCCTCCATGGCCCCGTCTTCGATCTTGATGCCCGGCAGATCCTCCGAACCTGATGCCGTGTCCTGGATCACGGAGAGCTTGACGGCCGCGATCCATCCTCGGATGGCAAACATGGCGATGAAGAAGACCGGCCCGATGAAGCACGGAAGAAAGGGGAAGACGTGGCCCAGGAGTATTCGAATGGAATCGGCAAACAGGATCATGCCGAAGACCACGCCGTTATTGGTGCTGATGAACGGATAACCGAAGGAGTAGAGTGCATCGGCCCAGTAGCTGCGCTTGGGGGCCTGAATAGCGTCCATGGCCAGGTTACTGCCGCCGTGCGGGATCCAGGAGCGGTCGGAGGCATAGCTCGCGGCGGGGGCGGTGGTGACGGCCTGTGCCGTCGGCGGCGGCGACGTCTTGACATAGGCGCCGGTCGCGACGTTGAAGCCACAGTCGACGCAGAGCACAGCCCCCGGCGCCAGGGTCTTAAGGCAAAGTGGACAAGCCAGGCCGAGCCTGCCGGAGGGCGAGGCCGCTATAGGTTGTGCGATCGGGATCTTGTCGCCGAGAACGTCGCTCTGGGACATGGACAAATCGGCGGAGCCGTTCAGGTCGACGGGCAGGATGTCCAGTTCTGCAGGCACGAGTGTGGCGGATTCGGCAGCTGGTTTGGGCGGATCGCGGGTGGGCTGTTTTTTCACCGCAGACTGCCCGGCGGCAGCCCGCAAGGTCTCGCTGGCCTGCTTGAACTTCTCGGGGGAGATCCTGAAGACCTTCTTGCACCCCGGACAGGACAGGCTCTTGCCCGCCTGAGCGGAAGGGATCTTCATCACCTTGCCGCATTTGCATTTGATGCGTAATGCCACGAGCGCCGCTCCGAAAGCCGAAGTCAGGGCGCGAGGCCGGCTCGCAACCGCGGTTCAACGTCAATCACCAGTGTACACAATTGAGCCCCCTCGAATCAATGGTAGGACCGGCGGCCTGACCCGGCGGCAGCGTTCACAGGACATGTCGGAGTAACGAGGTCGAGCGGGCTGCCGTCACCCGCTTTTCGGCGCGGGCTGAAAAATGCCACGGAGTCGCGCCCAGAAGCCCCGTTTGGAAGACGCAGAACGCTTCTTGCCTGTGCGGCCCTCGGCTTCATTCGCTCTGATATCGTCAGCCAACGAGGTTTTGATATAGGTCCTCGTCGAGGCGTTGAAGCCGCAATCTAAGCAGATCACGCTTCCCACCGGCAGCTTCTTCCTGCACAGCGGGCAGGTCAGGCCGAGCTTGCCGGAAGGTGAAGCCGCGGTGGGCTTCGCGTCCGGGATGATGTCGCTGAGGATGTCGCTTTGAGAGACGGAGAGGTCCCCGGACGACCAGTCGATCTTCTCGGGGAGCAGATCAAGCTCGACAGGGGCGGGCAAGGGCGCTTCGGCCTTGGGCTTGGCGACGGGTGGAGCTTTCTTGGCCGGCGCCGGCGGGGCCTTGGCGGCAGCGGCGGAGGCCGCCGATTCCGCCTTTCTGAACTTTTCCGCCGGGATGCGGAAGGCCTTCTTGCAGCCCGGGCATAGCAGCTTCTTGTCCGCAAGCTGCGATGAGATCTTCAGAGACTTGCCGCACGTGCATTTAATCCGCAGGGCCATGGGAAGAACCCCAGTGAAACGCCGATTTCGGATGACCCTTCGATAACCCGCGAATGCGGGATGTACACATGTAGCATACACGATGCGGCGGTGGAATCCAAGAACATTGCGGATTACCGGCCGCCGATTGGGACTGATAAACCGCTTTGGCGGGCTCTGAGAAGGCGGTTGCTGCGTAAATGCTTGCGACGCGGATTAGCCAGGCCAGCTCAGCCCACAAGATCGTCCTCCGGCACCAGACCTGGTGGGAAGGTGGACATGGCGGCGAGAAAAAGCATGTAGACGAATTTCGTGCGTTCGGTCATAAGCGAGATGCCGAATTCGAGTCAGTCGCCTATGACGCAGGCCTGATCGCAACGCAGCTCACGCCGACATCCCCGAGCGTCGGAAACCGGGCGGCAGCGCTATGCCTTCGCCGGGACTTCCGGCTTGATGCGGTTGGTCGTGGGCGCTGGGGCGGGCTCCTCTTTGGCCTCGTCTTCTTTGAGCACTTCGCGTAGCCACTGGTTGAGCTTCTTGTTGCGCCGGGCGATTTCGCCGAGAGTGCGGCGGTCTTCCGCTCCCGCCGGGGCGGCGCCGACGGCCGTCGGCATTGATTTGGAATTGACGACAACAGGTCCGGGCTTTGCGGGGGCGGCCTTTCGTGGGGCCGGCGCGGGTTTGGCGGGAGGTCGTGTCGTTGAGGGCGGCTTGGTATCGGCGGCGGGCGTTGTGGAATCGCCCCCGGTCTCGAGCGCCGCTCGCAGGCTGTCGATTTGCTGCGGCACGGCGCGGCAGAGCTCGTCCGCCTGGGCGAGGCGATTGCGCATCCCTTCGACTCTTGCGTCCATCGTGCCATAAAGCTGCCGGATGATTCCGACGAGCTGGCCCACGCGGAGGGTGTGCCGCTTGAGGAGTTCGACCGTTTCGCCGGCCGAGGAATTGGCCTCGTCGAGCAGGGCTTTCTTCTGCTGGGCCTCTTCGCCGGCGGTGGCGAGCTGCTGCACGACGGTGGAGACTTTCTTGGACATCTCCGCCATCGCTACGGCCCGTTGGTTGGCCTCGTCGACGAGCTGGCGGGGCGTGTGGAGCAGGGCCTCGGAGCTGCCCTTGATCTCGTCGGCCTGCCGGAGCATTTCGCCGGTCTTTCGCTGCGCCTCTTCCTGGATCTCTTTGGCGCGGGTGAGCAGCTCTGAGGACTCGCCGCGAGCCTCGACCAGCTCCTGCTTGGCGCTGCCGATCTGCTCGCGGACCTCTTGCGTTTCGCGCAGGATCTCGGACCGGATGGTCCCCACATCGTTGCGGACCGCTTCGGTAATGGCCTCGGAGCGGCGCAACAGCGTCTCGGCCTGTTCGCGGAAGCGTTCGGCGGAAGCATGGGCCTGCATGAGGAGGCTGGCGGCCTGCTCGCCGATCTTGTCGGCGCCGTTTTGTGCCTGAGTCAGCAGATCGTTGGCCCGCTCGCGGAGCGAGGTCGTGCCGGTCTGCACCTGATCGAGCAGCTTGGTGGCGTTCTGGCGGACCTGCTCGGCGCTCTGTTCGACCTGCTCGCGCAGAGCGGTGAGCCTGCGGAAATTGGCCTCGGCATCGCGCTGAGCGGCCTCGCGGAGCGACTCGATGTGCTCCGCGACACTGGCGGCGCTGTCACGCAGCTGCTGGCAGGAAGCCTTGGCACCTTCGGATATCTCGTCGCGCATCTGGGCCAGGTCATGCTGCAAGAGCTCGGAACGCTTGGTCATCTGGGTCAGGCCGGCCCGGACCTCGGCCAGCGAGCTTCTGCTTTGTTCCCGGATGGTGGCGACGGCCTTCTCGGCGTGCACCGTGGCCGTCTCCGCCTTGCGCTTGGTCAGGTCCATCCGCTCGGCGAGATTGGCGACCGCGCTCTCCGATTCGGCCCGCAGCTTCTCGGCCTTCTCGACGGTCTCTTCCAGGTACTGGTCCAGTTCCTGGCCGATGTCCGCCACGCCATTCCTGGCTGACTCCCGCAATTCCTCAATCTGGCCGCGCAGCTCTTCCACGGTGCTTGTGGCTCGCTCCGACATCACGCCGACCTGGCTCTGGGCCTCGTCCAGCAGGCGCCGGTTGCGGTCGATCAGTTCGGGCAGTTCCCTGGCCAGCCGGGCCGCCTCGTTCTCGTACTGCTCCCGGCATTCGGCGGCGTTCCGCTGCAGGGCGGAGAGGGACTTCTGCAGTTCGGTATAAATGCGCTCGGCGGTGTCGGACGCGTTCTGCAACTGGCCCTGTAGGGATTCGACCATCTCCTTCGCCCTGCTCTCCACCGTGCTCATGGATTCGTCGGTCTCGCCGATCAGCTTGATGGCCCGGTGCCGCAGGGACCGTTCATGCCTGCCAACCACGGTTTCGAGCTCTTTCCGGGCCTCCTCGAACCGTTGGGCGACATCGGCCTTGATCGCCGTCGCGTCGTTGGCCAGCCGGGCGATTTCGCTCCGGTGAGCATTGAGGCCGACCTCGAACCCGCTTCGGGCGTTGGCGATTTCACTCATCGTCTGCTGCACCAGGCTTTCGAGCTCGGCGCGGGAGCGGTCCGCCAGAAGACGCGTCTCGCTCATCTTGGAATTCATCTCGTTGAGCGTTTTGGCTCCTTCCGCCGCCGCCGTCTGCCAGAAGCGCTCGACCTTCTCGGTCTGCTCGGTGGTCTGGGTGCGCAGATCGGCCAACAGTGACGCGGATTGCTCTCGCGTCTTCAGGAGCAGGTCGCTGGTCTGCTCGATCAGGTCCCTGACCCGGGCGCGGCCGCCTTCGGCCTCGGCGGTCACCTGCTCGTTGGCGGCGCGGATCGACTCCTTCGCTGCCGCGAACTCCTTGCCGGCCGCGGTGATGGACTCGACAAGCTGCAGGTGCATCTCTTCCATGCGGCTTCGCGTCTGAGTCACGAACTTGGCCACGCTGGTGTTGACCTCGCTGGCACGAGTCAGCGAGTTCTGCTGCAGGGCCTCCAGGCGATCGCTCATCGTCTTCGCCTGCTCCTGGAAATGCGTGACCATTTCCTCGTTGCGGCGGTTGGCCTCTTCTGCGGTCTGGCGCATCGCCTGCTCGAAACCCTGAAGCTGCCGCCGGGTGGCATCGACCTCCGCATGTTGCCGCGAGATCAACTCCTCGGCCCTGGCGCTCTGCTCCTCGCCGCAGGCGCGGACCTGGTCCAGCAATTGGGTCACTTCCCGGCGGAGCACGGCGTTGTTCTTCTCCGTCTCGCTCAAACTGGCCGCGGCCTGCTTCTCGACATTCTCTGAGGCCTTGTGACCCTCTTCGAGCATTGCCTGGATGCGATCGTTGGCCTCCTGCGTCGCCTTGGTCACTTCGGCCAGAAGTTCCGAGGTCTGCCGGCGCATCTGGTGCGCAGCCTCGAATTCAGCCCGTTCCTGCGTGAGCAGGTCAGACAGGCAGTTCTGCTGTCCCTTGGTATAGGCATGAACCTCGGTCAGGAGATGCTTCGCCTGAGCCTGCAGTACAGCGTTCTGTTTCTCAGATTCGCTCAGGGCCTGCGCAGACTGGTCCTGCATGCGAGCGGCCGTGAGCTTGGCCTCCTCGAGCATCTGCCGGATCCGCTCGTCGGCCTCGCGTCTCGCGGCCTTGGCCTCGTTCAGCAATTGCTCGGCCTGCTGCCTGGCGCGGCGGGTCTCCTCCACCTCCGCCCGGTACTGGGCCGACAACTCCCCCGAGCGGGTCTG
>DATKKX010000382.1:0-2144 GCA_035542775.1 Phycisphaerae bacterium
CGGCAGAGAATGAGAGCCCACGATCCCGCGGCAACGGGTGATTCAGATCGCCCGCTGCCGTGGGGTTTAACAGCAGGCGAGGCCGACGCGTCACTTCCGGTGATTCTGTCACGCAGACCGGCATCTACGCCATTTCACGCGTTTTCCATCTAACAATGCGGCACCGGCTGTTACGCCGGTGCCACACGAGTGATGAACTAATTGTGCGTGATAGATCAATGCTCATCGCCGCCGGAAGATCGCAACCAGGCCGCCCAAGGCCATCAGGACCAGGGAAGCGGGTTCCGGAACGGGGGCGAAGGCGATCCCACGGAACTGCTCGTTGGTCGGGGCCGTCAGGTAGGCAGCGGGCATCGTGCTGAAGCTGAACGGCTGGTTGTAGCCGTTCGTGTCCAGGAAGTGGTAGATGCTGCTGTAGCCGCCGATGTAGACGTCCACGCCGTTGGCGGTGGCGTCGGCCGCCATGTACTGCAATTCTCCGGAGGCAAACGTGCCGGTCTTGGTCCAGCTGCCGCCGACGAGAGCGTACTTGGCGAAGTTCTTGCCGATGGTGTACATCGTGTCGAGGCTGCCGTCGCCGGTCAGGTCGAACATGAACATTTGATTCACGGAGTTGCCGTCGGTGGCGAAAGTCGTAATCGTGGCCGGGCCGCTCTCCGGCAGGCCAGTGCCGACAGTCTGCACGCCCTTGCCCACGCTGCTCGAGCCGGAGGTTGTATAGAACTGCCCGCCGAAGATTTGGGCGCTGCGCACGTTGACGTAGGCTCTGGCCGGGTCGTTCAACGCGACCGACGTGCTGGAGCCGAGCGTGGCGAACCGGGTGCCGCCGGCCGGATAGATGGTGGGATCACTGTCGCCGGCAAACCAGAACTTGGTCCCGTCGGTAGTGGCAACCCCACGCACGTACTTGCTTTCCGTAGCGGCCTTGGGCCACGCACCGGGGTCGGTGAGCTTCGTGGTGAGGTCGTAAGAGCCGTTGGCCTTGATTACAGCCACCGTTCTAGGGGCGACGGAAGGATCGAGGCCGGCGACTCCGGCAGTGCCGATGGCGGCGTTGTAGCCCGCGATGACGAGGCTCTGGCGGTCCACGGAGCGGGTCAGGTGGCCGGCTTCCTCTCCCGTGCTCGAAAGCACGAACGCGTCAGCCCCACTGGTGGGAAGGGCGATGGAACCGGCAGGAGCTGCTCCACTGCTGTACTGATCAAGGTACACGGAGGTGCCGGCACCGGCAGCGGGCAGCGGGTCAACGCCGTTTCCTATGCGAGTGACGACGAGGTTCCCGGGGACGAGATCGGCGTGGACTGCCTGCGCAATCCCCAGGGTCGCGACCAGAGCCGCGACCGCCAAGACTGTTCTCCGACTTGCTGCAAACATGCGATGCTCCTTTCCAATGAGCAAAAGACACAACTCGCCCGCTCACTCGGGCGGGTCACTTATCCTCTCCCGCAAGATCCGGAGCCGCAGGCATCACATCGGCGCACGACTCCGGTATTCTCGTACTTCGCGACACGTTATCCCCTGCGGCACTCCGCGCACGGCGGGCCGCTCCCCTGGAAACCAGCGACTTCTCGTCGCCGCCGCGCCGCGACCGGCCCATCCGCCCGCATGCGCTTGCGGCGTGCTCAGGAACCGGGCGCGAAATCAAAGCCGCCGAGCATGAACGCACCGTCGCCGCTAGATCCAATGAGCGCGCTCACGAAAGCCTGGATGTCCCGGCCGTCCAACTGCCCGTCGCAGTTCATGTCGCCGCGCAGGAGCGGCACGCCCGGATGGTTGGCCTGAAATGAGGCGGGGTTCACCAGCGCCTCGACGAACGGCTGGACATCACTGATGTTCGTGACGCCGTCGTTGTTCATGTCGCCCGTGCCGCAGGCGGTCGTCGGCGTGATGTATGGGGCTTCAGGCCAAGGGAGCAGGGCGCCGTTGTAGGGTGCCAGGTCAGTAATCCGGTAGATGCTGCCTTCACGCCAAACAAACACGGTCGCCGAGCCGTCGGACTCCAGCCGGGCGGTGACCTGCTCAATGTCGCTGCTTGAGCCCATCACGCCGATCAGTGTCCAGGTGCCGTTCACCAAGCTGTACTTCCGCAGTCCTGTCGGGTTAGAGCAGGCGGCGTAGAGCGTGTCGACGCCGGGCACGTTGGG
>DATKKX010000383.1:0-4718 GCA_035542775.1 Phycisphaerae bacterium
GTGGGATGGCAGTGGTCAGCAGGAGTGCGCGCCAGGGGGGCTACCGGCCAGGCTGCCGCCGCGCCATGACTCTGGGGGAGATGACCATCGTTGTCTTCCTTGTCGTGGTGAGCCTTTTCCTGCTCATCGGATGGTCGGGCAACCTGCAACAGGATGCCAAGCGGGCATTGGCAGTGCGGATGCTGACGGATCTTGACATCGCTCTGGCTCGATACCACCGGGCCACGGGCAGCTATCCGGCCTCGCACGGACCGGACTCGGCCATTCAGGCGACGGTTTACCTGCTCGACCATGACAAGACACGGCCGATCTTGGAGGCCCTGCCGCCATCGGTCTGGCGCGGCGCGGGCAAGCGCAATCTCATCGACCCCTGGGGGACGCCTTTGCGCTACTACCCGGCGGATTTCGGTTCGCCGTGTGTCAAGGCCAACAACGGGCGGCCGATCTTTGTGTCGGCGGGCCCGGACGGCGAGTTCGGCGACGATGATCCCTCGCAGCTTGGCGACAATCTGCGGAGCGACGATCCCGGCGTCGAGGGGTTCGGCCTCGATCAACTCATGCGTGAACCGCTGACAGATGAGGAGCACGAGAATGTCCAAGAAGACAATCGACCAGGTGGCGGTGGATAACAAGCGCGTCCTGATGCGCGTCGACTTCAATGTGCCGCTGGAAAACGGGCGGATCACCGATGATCGCCGGATCGTTCAGGCCATGAAGTCGATCCGATCGGTCGTCGATCGCGGCGGCAAGTTGATCCTGATGAGTCATCTCGGGCGGCCCAAGGGGACCGGCCCGGAGGCGGGGCTGAGCCTTCAGCCGGTGGCGGAGCACCTCGGCAAGCTGCTGGGCAAGCCGGTCGCCTTTGCGAAGGATTGCATCGGCAAGGAGGCGGACGGCGCGGTCGCGGCGATGAAACCCGGCGACGTGCTGCTCCTGGAAAATCTCCGCTTCCACGCCGAGGAAGATTTGATCGACAAGGCCAAGAAGAATCCGGACAAGAAGCCCACGCCGGAACAGGCGGCGAAGATCGACGCTTTCACCACCGCGTTGAGCAAGCACGCCGACATCTACTGCAACGACGCGTTTGGCACTTGCCATCGCAAGCATGTGAGCATGTACGAGGTGCCGAAGAAACTGGGTCCGGGTCGGCGGGTCTGCGGCTTTCTGGTGCAGAAAGAGCTGCGGTTCCTCGGCGAGGCATTGTCCAAGCCGAAACGACCGTTCGTGGCGATTCTGGGCGGAGCCAAGGTGAGCGACAAGATCGGCGTCATCGAGAACCTGCTGCCCAAGGTGGACGCCATCCTGATCGGCGGCGCGATGGCGTACACGTTCTTCTCCGCCAAGGGCCTTTCGGTCGGCGGCAGCAAGTATGAGAGCGACAAGGTGGATCTGGCGCGAACCCTGCTGGACAAGTCCGGCGGGAAGATCCGCCTGCCCAGCGACAGCGTTTGCGCCGCCACCTTGGAAGCCGGCGCGAAAACGAGCGTAGCTGTGGGCGAGATCGGGCAGGGCCTGCTGGGACTGGACATCGGCCCGGCGACAATCAAGGCATACGGCGACGTCATCAAGTCGGCGAAGACGATCGTGTGGAACGGCCCGATGGGCGTGTTCGAGACGCCGCCGTTCGACCGCGGGACCAAGGCCGTGGCTCAAGCCCTGGCTGAGGCGACCGGGAAAGGCGCGACGACCATCATCGGCGGCGGCGACTCGGCGGCGGCGGTGGAGGCGGCCGGCCTGGCCGACAAGATGACGCATATCTCCACGGGCGGCGGAGCGAGTCTGGAGTTTCTGGAAGGGAAACCGTTCGCAACGATCGAGTTGCTGGATGAGGCGTGATGGTCAAGCTCATCCTGATTCCCGCAGCCCAGACTGATTGGCGAGCCCAGGGCCGACTGGCGGGGCATGCCGACCTGCCGTTGAATGAGGTCGGGCATTCTCAGGCAATGGCGGATGCTTCGGTCATCGCGAAGCTCCATCCGGCGGCGGTTCATTGCGGGCCGGAGCAAGCCACACGGCAGACGGCATCGATCATCGCCCATGAGCTGCGCCTGCGTGTTCGGAGCGAGAAGGCGCTCCGAGAGCTGGACCTGGGGCATTGGGAAGGCCTAACCACGGAGGATTTCCAGGATCGCTTCGGCAAGGTGCACCGGCAGTGGCGCCAGGAGCCCATGTCCGTGGAGCCGCCGGAAGGCGAAGCGGTGTCCGATGCCGCCGCCCGGCTGACCAGCCATGTACGGAAGACGATGAAACGCCATGCGGATCATGCGGTAGCGCTGGTGTTGGGCCACTTCGCCGCCGCCATTCTCCGCTGCGAGCTTGAAGACCGATCGTACGAGCACTTCTGGGATTATGTCGACGGCGAGGATCGCCACTACGCTTTCGACATGGCTGAGAATGAGGAAGGCTCCTCGCCGCATCCGGATAACGACGGGATCCAGGGTCAGCGTGCGCCGCAAGGCGAGTCCTGATTCCAGCAAGCTTGACGAAAGCGATTTAGCAGCCCGACTCAGCCGAGCGCACGTCGTTGACGGGCATGGTTTTGAGCGGGCCTATCGGCCCCCTTGACCACGTGTGGCGTGGGGTTATGCTAGTGTCCCATAATACAGATTGCTGCAAGCGGTGCCATCCCCAAGCGGCTCCCTTGCGTCGAAGCGCACGGCAGGAGGGCAATCGCTCCAGCCTATCGTTCCCATGCGAAAACCTTGCCGCGACCTGTCACGGCAAGTGACAAAATGCTCTGGTTTTGGAGTTAGTCTCATGACTGAACGTGTTCGAGAAATCTTGGGCTGGTACAAGCATGAGAATCCCGGCGTTCTCACGAACCTCGCGCGGATGCTGAACCACGGTCGGCTGGCCGGCACCGGGCGGATGGTGATTCTGCCGGTGGATCAGGGATGGGAGCACGGACCGGCGCGAAGCTTCGGGCCGAACCCTCCGGGCTATGACCCGCACTATCACTTCAAGATGGCGATCGACGCCGGGCTGAATGCCTACGCGGCGCCGCTCGGCTTTCTGGAAGCGGGCGCGGCCGATTTCGCCGGTGAGGTGCCGTTGATCCTCAAGGCCAACAACCACGATCTCCTTGCCGACGAGAAGGACTCGTGGCAGGCCACGACTGCGTCGGTCAAAGACGCCCTGCGGCTTGGTTGCTGCGCGGTCGGTTTGACCATCTATCCCGGCTCGGCCCTGCGCAAGCAGATGTACGAACTGGTACGGGCCTATGCCGAAGAAGCCAAGGCAGTCGGCCTGGCGGTCGTAGTGTGGAGCTATCCCCGCGGCTCGTCGCTCAGCAAGGAAGGCGAGACGGCCATCGACGTGGCCGGATACGCCGCTCAGATCGCGTGCCAGTTGGGCGCCCATATCGTCAAGGTCAAGCTGCCGACGGCCCACATTGAGCAGGAGGCGGCGCGAAAAGTGTACGAAAAAGAGAAGATCCCCATTGCCACCGCCGCGGAGCGTGTGCGCCACGTCGTGCAGTGCGCCTTCGACGGCAAGCGAATCGTGATCTTCAGCGGCGGCGCCAAGAAAGAGAAGGACGAGGATGTGATGGAGGAGATCCGGGCGATCCGCGATGGCGGCGGCTTCGGATCGATCATCGGCCGCAATACCTTCCAGCGCAAGCGCAACGACGCCCTGAAGCTGCTGGACAACATTATCAAGATCTACGCCGCGTAGACTGCCCGGAGAAACCCGGGCGCGTTGGCGCCCCGGTCAAGTCTTCACAAGGCGGCGCGGAGCCAGCGCTATCAAAGCCCCGGTCAGGTTTGGCCGGGGCTTTTTGCTGGGTGGCACGGACAAACCTGGTTTGTCCGTCCGCACCATTGAGCAGCCTCGCCCAAGTTGTTTTTTGGGCTTGCGTGCGGCCCCTCACGGGCAAGGCAGCCTTACCCGTGCTACCCGGTGGGCTCAGGCGAGGATCATTCGCCGGAGGCGGCGCAGATTGACCCGATCCAGGCTTGTGCCGCGGCCGTCGATCCCGCTGGGCGTTTCCAGGATCTTCGGGACACCGGCCAGGCGGCGATCGTTGACGACATGGATGAACGCTTGTCGGCCGAGCTTCCCCTTGCCGATGTGCTCGTGACGATCGACCCGGCTGCCGCATGGACCGCGCGAGTCGTTCATGTGAATGCATTTTATTCGTGTCAGACCGACACAGGCCGCCAATAGCGAGATCGTTTCCTCATAGGCCGCCGGATTGGAAAGGTCATAGCCCGCCGCAAAGAGGTGGCAGGTGTCGAGGCAGACGCCCAGCCGCTCGCTCTCCCGTGTCCCGGCGATCATCTTGCCCATCTGCTGTATTTCGTGCCCCACCGAGCTTCCCTGTCCTGCAGTCATCTCCAGGAGCACGCTAGTGGCGAACCCCCTCGTCGCCCCATGGACGTCGTTCAACGAGGCGATGACGTTGTTGATGCCGGCCGCCATGCCGGCGCCGAGGTGCGAGCCGGGGTGCAGAACGAGGTATGGCACGCCGACAGCTTCGCACCGCTCCAGCTCGTCGATCAACGCCAGCGTGCTCCGTTGTCGGCTGTGCGGGTCAGGGGAGGCCAGGTTGAGAAGGTAGCTGGCGTGGCCCAGAACCGGATGGATGTCAGTCCGACGTTGCTCCTCGCGAAAAAGGTCGATCTGTTCTTGGGTGAGAGGCTTGGCTCGCCACTGCCGCTGGTTCTTGACGAAGATCTGTACGCAGTCGCACCCGAGGGCGGCGGCCGCGATGAGGG
>DATKKX010000384.1:0-3159 GCA_035542775.1 Phycisphaerae bacterium
CACAAGATTGCTGCCAAGTTGTTCACCGTCCGGGATTGTTAACAACTTGTGAAAAACAATGTCGTGACAACGTCTGCGCACCACACCAGCTTGCTCACGTTCTTTGATGGAACAGTCGCAGTGCCGCGGGCATGAAAAACCCACGGAGAGCGCGGCTGGGATAATCCCGGGCGACCGGGGAAAGGAAAACTGAAGCTGGTTCAGGCTTCCCCTCTGACTGCGAGCAATCGCGGGCGGCAGGCATATGTCACCAGCTCCTCTGAACGGTGTCGTAACCGCTCAGTGATACGACTCAGGAGCTGTGCGGCAAGGCGCGATTAGAAACCGCGCCCGAGCCGAGTGAGGCGAGCGGAGAGTTTCGATCCGTCCGTCCACGCAGTTTCCCCAGAGGGATATGGCTGCTACTGCGCAGACCAGCACGAAAAGGCGTGTTCTGGCGGGACCACCCCGCCAAAAAGGCCCCTACCCGGCAAGGGCGGGGCGCGCAAAGGGCACGAAGTTTCGGGGAGCGACCGGGCCTGGCAAAGCTCGGAAAACCTCCTTCCGTGGGGCGGCGTGAAAAACCACGTCACCCAACTGCGATGCGAAATGCAGCCTGAGAGTTAAGAGGTCAGACCCGTAACATGGGGCTAACGCCCGGCCACAAGCCGGGGCCGACCCTGTGGTAACGGTGCCGACGCGAGCGACGCAAGTTGCAGGCGTGTCTGCACCCCGTCCGGCGTGACTGCCGCTGGCAAGCGGTGGCCGAACCGGGCGTAGAGGCCTCACTCGATAGATTCCGGCTGGTAACGGCCGGGACGGTCCCGCCATGAGACTGAAACCTTCGCATGCCGCGAAGAGTGGCGTCGGGGAGCACACGGCCCGCGAAAGCGAGAGCGCCAAATGTGTGCGACCGGGAAGAGAGCGTGGCGAGCTCCCACCCCCAAGTTTGGCCCCGGAACCGAAAGGTTCCGGGGCCTCTTGTTTTCTGGCGGCGGGAGCGCGCCGCTTTCGCGATTGGCAAATGATTGGCTTTCACGTTGGCTCAATCCGGCCCCATCCCATTCACCATGAGTACCCCGCCAACTCCCCCGGGCGGCCCGGCCACCCCACCGGCTGCTCCCAATGCCGACCCGGTCAGCCCGGAGAGAATCCAGGAGTTCCTTCTCGAGGCGCGTCGCCAGCAGAATCTGTCGGCGGCCGTCGCCGCGGGACTGGGCGCGGCCCTGGCGGGCGCGGCCATTTGGGCGGCCATCAGTTACGCCATTGAACGTCAGATCGGCTGGATGGCGGTCGGCGTTGGCTTCCTGGTCGGGTTCTCCGTCCGCCGTGCCGGGCGAAGTTTCGACAAATCGTTTGGCTATCTCGGTGCGGGATTATCCCTGTTCGGTTGCCTGCTGGGCAACCTCCTCATGATATGTGCGTTCGTGGCCCAGCACGAATCGATGGCGTACTTCCACGTGCTGTCGCGCATCACGCCCGCCGTCGCCCTCCAGTTGCTGACCGCCACATTCTCCCCGATCGACGTGCTCTTCTACGGGCTCGCCCTGTACTACGGCTACCGCTACTCCTTCCGGAGGATCACCGACAGGGAGATCGACAAGCTCAGCGGCCACCCGGCCTGACGGAAGGCGCGGGATCCGGCGGGCCACTGCTTCTCTCCCGCGTCGGCCGCACGCCAGCCGGAGACGGACTTCGGTCGCGGCCACCCCCGGGGGCGGGCCTTCCTCCTTGCCTTCCCAGCCGCCCGGTCGCACCGTTGTTCCTTTTTTCGCCGCCGCCGGCATGAACTACAACATCCGCAATATCGCCATCATCGCCCACGTCGACCACGGCAAGACCACCCTGGTCGACGAACTGCTCAAGGAGGGCGGCGTCTACCGCGCCAACCAGCAGGTGGAGGAGCGCGCCATGGACACCATGGATCTCGAGCGCGAAAAGGGCATCACCATTCGCGCCAAGAACGCTTCCATTCACTGGCGCGGCAAGACCATCAATCTCGTCGACACCCCCGGCCACGCCGACTTTGGCGGGGAGGTGGAGCGCTCGCTGAAGATGGTCGACGGGGTGCTCCTGCTGGTCGATGCCTACGACGGGCCGCAGGCGCAGACCCGTTTCGTGCTGCGCAAGGCGCTGCAGCACGGCCTCAAAGTCATCATTGTCGTCAACAAGATCGACCGCGAGAACTCCGATCCGGCCGGCACTTACGAAAAGGTGCTCGAACTCCTGCTCGAATTGAACGCCAACGAGGAGCAGTTCAATGCCCCGGTCGTCTATGGCAGCGGTCGCGACGGCTACATGGTGCGCCACCCGGGCGAAAAGGGCAGCGACATGACGCCGCTCTTCGAAACGATCCTGGAGCACATCCCGCCTCCGTTCGCCAAGCCCGACGACCCCTTCCGCATGCTGGTCTCCAACATCGACTGGAGCGACTACGTCGGCCGGATCGCGATCGGCAAGGTTCTCTCCGGCCAGATCGTGACCGGCGACACCGTGTACATCATCCGCAACCAGGGCGGCGAGCGCATCCGCTGCAAGATCACCAAGGTGGTGGAGTTCTCCGGCATCCAGACCAGCGAGTCCGCCGTCGGCGTGGCCGGCAACATCGTCGGCCTGTCCGGTTTCGAGGACATCGACATTGGCGACACCATCGCCGCCGACGAGAACGCCCATGCCCTGCCCTTCACCGCGATCGACCCCCCGACCATCGAGATGCAGTTCTGCATCAACGATGGTCCTCTGGCCGGCCGCGAAGGCAAATACGTCACCTCGCGCCAGCTCCGCGACCGCCTGTTCCGGGAGATGAAGTCCAACATCTCCATCAAGGTCTCGGACACCGACACGGCGGGTGTCTTCAATCTGAAAGCCCGCGGCTCGATGCAAATCGCCATCCTGGTCGAGCAGATGCGGCGCGAAGGATTCGAGATGCTGGTCTCCCGCCCGACCGTCATCACCAAGACCGAGCACGGTCGGATGCTGGAGCCCTTCGAGTCGCTCTGGGTTGAGATTCCCGAGGACTGCCTCGGCGTGGTCATGGAGATGCTGGCCAACCGCAAGGCGCAGATCACCGGGATGCACAAGCATCCGCTGGGGACCACCATCGAGGCGGTGGCCCCGACGCGTGGCCTGATCGGCCTGGAAACCGACCTCATGAACTCCACCAGCGGCCGCGGCGTGATG
>DATKKX010000385.1:0-2686 GCA_035542775.1 Phycisphaerae bacterium
TGTCGACCCGCAGCTCGATCAGGTCGGCGCCGGCCTGGACAGCGGCATCCCGAGCGGTTCGTAGCTGCTCGAGAGAGTTGCCGGAGATGGGGACGGCGAGAAAAGTCATTTGCCGACGATTCCCTGATTCATTTCTGTTGAAGGCGGCGACACCGGCCGCCTACACTACCCGCTCAACGGTCGAACGACAACGAGCGGGGCGGGCGGAGGATCATGGATGGACCTGGATGCGGTGTTCCTGGCGCGGGTGCAATTCGCGATCACGGTCGGTTTCCACTTTCTGTTTCCGCCTCTGACGATCGGCCTGGCCTGGTTGCTCGTGCTGATCGAGGGGATCGGCTGGCGGAAGAACGACGAAACCTGGGTGCGGGCGGGCAAGTTCTTCGGCGGGCTGCTGGCGCTGACGTTTGCCGTGGGGGTGGCCACCGGCATCGTGATGGAGTTCCAGTTCGGGATGAACTGGTCGGAGTACTCCAAGTTCGTGGGCGACATCTTCGGCGCGCCGCTGGCCGCAGAGGCTGTCTTCGCGTTCTTCATGGAGTCGGCCTTCCTGGGGCTGTATCTGTTCGGGCGGGGCAAGGTCTCCAAGGGCGTCCATTGGTTCTCCATCCTTATGGTAGCGGTGGGATCGACGATTTCGGCGTTCTGGATCCTGGTGGCCAATTCATGGCAGCAGACACCGGCGGGATTCGTCGTGCAGAACGGGCGGGCGGAGCTGACCAGCTTCGCCGAGGCGGTCTTCAACCCGTCCACCGTGCTCCGCTTCGGCCACACGATGTGCGCGGCCATCACCGCAGGGGCGTTCTTCATGATGGGCGTCGCGGCCTACTACCTGCTCAAGAAGAGAGAGGCCGAGATGGCCAGGCGGGTAATGAGGATCGCGGTAATCGTGGGACTGATCGGCTCGCTGCTGACGCTGTTCCCATTCGGGCACATGCACGGCCAGCAGGTCGCCCGAACACAGCCGGAGAAGTTCGCGGCGCTGGAGGGCGTGTACCTGGGGCAGAGCGGCGCGCCGCTGGCGGTGTTCGGCTATCCCACGGAACTGCCGCCGGAGCTGAAGGTGCCTGTCGCCATTCCCAAGCTGCTGAGCTGGATGGCATTCGGCAACGTGAACGCGTACATCAAGGGAATCGAGGAGTTTCCCGCGGAGGATCGACCGCCGCTGTGGATGACCTTCGTGTCCTTCCACAACATGGTCATTCTCGGCTGCTATTTCATTGGTGTGACGGCATTCACGGTGTGGAAGCTGCGGAAGGGCGCGCTGTGGCAGACGCGATGGCTGCTAAAGGTGCTGAAATACTCGATCTTCCTGCCGCTGGTGGCGTGTGAGTTCGGCTGGACGGCGGCGGAGGTCGGCCGGCAGCCGTGGATCGTCTATCACGTGCTGCGGACGGCGGATGCGGCTTCGCCGGTGGTCGGCGGAGGGCAGATTCTCTTCTCGTTCGCCGTGTACTGCCTCGTATATCTGCTGCTGGCAATTCTGTATCTCTATCTGTTCGGGAGAAAGGTCGGGCATGGCCCGGTGCCGATCGGGGCTGGGAAGGCGGTGGCATGATGGATCTCAACGTTGCCTGGTTCCTGTTGATCACCGTCTTGCTGGCCGGGTATGCAGTGTTGGACGGATTTGATCTGGGCGTAGGCGTGCTGCATCTTTTCGCCCGGAACGAGCACGAGCGACGGCTGCACCTCAATGCGATCGGACCGGTGTGGGACGGGAACGAGGTGTGGTTGTTGACCGGCGGCGGGGCGATGTTTGCCGCTTTTCCGCCGGTTTATGCGACGGCGTTCAGCGGGCTGTATCTGGCGCTGGTGCTGTTGCTGCTGGCACTGATTTTTCGGGCCGTGGCGATCGAGTTCCGCGGCAAGGTGGAGTCGCCCGCGTGGCGGAGAGCGTGGGATTGGGGGTTCGGTCTGGGGAGCCTGTTGCCGGCGGCTCTGCTTGGGGTGGCGTTCGGGAACGTGATGCGCGGGCTGCCGATGGACGGCAACCACGTGTTCACCGGATCGTTCCTGGGCCTGCTGAATCCGTATTCGCTTCTGGTCGGCGTTCTCAGCCTGGTTCTGTTCGTCGCGCACGGGGCGCTGTACATGACTGTCAAGACGGATGGCGAGTTGCGCGAACGGATGGGCAGGGTCGCCTCCGGGGGCTGGGTGGCGGTTGTGGTGCTGTTTCTGGCGGTCATGGTGGCAACGTTCTTCGCGGCGCCGCACCTCTTTGATGCCGGGCTCAAGCGGCCGCTGTTTTGGGTGGTGCTGATCCTGCTGTTGTCGGGCCTGGTCTATCAGCCGGTGGCGCTGAAGGCGGGGCGATTCCTGGCGGCATTTCTGGCCTCGTCGCTGAGCGTGGTCTGCATGGTCGGGCTTGCGGCGGTGTGCTTGTTCCCGCGGCTGGTGCCTTCGATTACCGACCTGAACTACAGCCTGGATATCTACAACGCGGCCTCGACGCCGCGAACGCTGACCGTCATGCTCATCATCGCCCTGATCGGCATGCCGATGGTTCTAATCTATACCGCCTTTATCTATTGGGCTTTTCGAGGGAAAACGGTGATTCACGAGGAGAGCTATTAGATCCGGGGCGGAAGATCGCGTGAGCCCGGGCGATGATTCAGCGTTAAGATAAGCACGGCCACAGAGCACGGGGAGAGCCGGACCGTAGAGATAGCCCGGCGTCAGGCGATGA